>JACWAG010000162.1 GCA_014874425.1 Syntrophaceae bacterium
CACAGCTCGACGCAATATTCTGACGGGTGACATTGGGACTTGCATGTTTCATTCCTTTCTATTGCGTAACCAAGTAGCCTGTGGTGAAATATTGTCGGGTTAACATCAAAACGACTATTTCAGGGACATCGCTTGTTCAGGGCAAATTTCCTGGCAGCAGAAACAAGTTATGCACTTCTCCTGATCGACTTCGGGGACTTGATCTCCCATGGACAAAGCCGAGACGGGGCATTGTTCGACGCAGGTTCCACATCCTGTGCATAGATCAGGGTCAGCTTGCGGTCGGAGCATCGTCCGGCTTCGCATGATGTTTTGTATGTTTTCGTTGTTGAAGAGCGCTTCACCACCGAGTGGGGGCAGTTTGAAATTTTCAATCCGCTTCAGTTGCCCTATCACTTCAATTTTCTCCAAGTCATAGCTCCCCAATCCGAGTTCCTGGGCCTTTTGAAGAAATCGAAGCTTTGCAGGATCACAGCCCATCATCGTAGCGATTACAGCGTCCAGAGCGACAGCGTTGTCCGACGCAATCACGAGGCCAATATTTCTAAGGTCAGTGCCGGCAGGTCCGTTACCTTCCATACCTATTACACCGTCAACAATGAAGAGGTCCGGAGGTCGTAAACTAAAAACTTGAGTAACAACTTCATGAAATCTATGCGGGTTCCCTGCGGCTCTGTGGAGGGCGGCTTTCTGGGCGCCTGGTAGGATGCCGTAACTGTTCTTGATTGCTCCTGTCATCACTGTCAGACCATGAGTTTTGAATTTGGGCAGGCTAATTACTATATCCGCTTCCATCACGGCGCGGGAAACGCTTACCGAGGGCATGAAATCCGGATTGAAATCCAATTTTATGGAATCGTTCCCGATGTTGCGGTAGTAGCCTTTGGCGGCTTCTGTCAGACCTGTTTTTTCGAAACTCTCCTCGTTGGCTCCATAGCTGAACAGGCCAGGATTATCCCCCACAACAATTGACGCTGGTTCCATAGACTCTACTTTGTTCACAACCGCCCGGACCATGGCCGGATTTGTAGCGATCGCTTCTTTCGCCTCCGAGGAACGGAGAACATTAGGTTTTAAAAGGACCTTTTTCCCGGACAAACTTTGAGGAAATATCTCAAAGGCCTTTTCAACGGCCAGATGTATATTTTCATAATTAGCCGGCTCAATCATAACTTTAAACATTTTAAAACCTCACTTGTGAAACCAATGTGACCAAATTGCCACAATATGTTATATTTTTACAAACATTAATAGGTATATGGACCTTCGTCAAGGGTGGGTCAGTTTTATTAAATTCGTATCATACTTCAAAAGTTAAGAATGAGTTGCCGGGTATCGAACTGAAAAATGCTGTTGGCGATGTCACGGTCTGTTAGACGCTCTTTATACAGCGTGTTGGAGTTGTTTCAAAAGACAAAGATTATTTGTGTAGCAAGAAGGATTCTACCATGAAACTCGGAATGATCGGCCTTGGAAGAATGGGAGGAAACATGTCTCGTCGATTGATGAGCGCAGGCCACGAAATGATAGTCTACTCCGCTACAGCGAAAACCAGGGAAGCTTTCGCAAACGAGACAGGAGCGTTTGCCGCTAAGTCTATAGAAGAGATGGTGGCGAAACTTGATTCTCCAAGATTGGTCTGGATGATGGTTCCCGCTGCGGTGGTAGATCAAACATTAGAAAACCTCTCCAGTGTTATGCAGAGGGGAGATGTCATCGTCGATGGCGGTAATTCCTATTATGTTGACGATATCCGACGCGGGAAAGAACTTAAAGAACACGGAATTCATTACGTTGACTGTGGTACTAGCGGTGGTGTATGGGGATTGGAAAGAGGGTACTGTCTGATGATTGGCGGAGAAGACGATGCGGTGAAACGGCTTGATCCCGTTTTCGCCGCCTTGGCTCCAGGGGTGGACTCGGCGCCACGTCTTCCCGGACGAAACAAAATCGAAGGAACTGCTGAGTCCGGTTATCTCCATTGTGGATCAAACGGCGCAGGGCATTTTGTCAAAATGGCGCACAACGGAATTGAGTACGGCATAATGGCCGCGTACGCTGAAGGATTCAACATCCTGCGGCATGCCAATGTGGGCAGGCGTCAGCAAACCGAGGACGCTGAGACAACCCCCTTGCGTAATCCTGAAGAGTATCAATATGACCTCAACCTTAGGGACATAGCGGAAGTCTGGCGACATGGGAGTGTGATCTCATCGTGGTTACTGGACCTGACTGCGACAGCTCTGCTGAATGACCCGGACCTATCAGAATTTTCTGGACGGGTATCGGACTCAGGCGAGGGCCGTTGGACGATAAAGGCTGCTATCGATGAGGCCGTGCCGGTCCCCGTTCTCGCTGCGGCGCTTTACCAGAGGTTCAGCTCACGTGGAGAAGCGGAGTTTGCTGAAAAATTGATGTCCGCAATGCGCTATGAATTTGGCGGTCATCTCGAGAAGCCGGTAAAGTCATCATGAGTAATTGTTGACGCTATAATGGGCGTGTATAGTCCGTTAGCAAGAAAGGGATAATTTTCGGTGTTATTTAAGGTTTTCCCAGATGAAGATTCGGTTGCCATGGGGGCCGCCTCGATTATAGCAAGGGAAGCCAGAGTGGCTGTCGAAGAGCGTGGGCGTTTCATACTGGCTGTCAGTGGTGGTCACACGCCATGGAAGATGCTGCGCGCCTTGGCAGGACAAGATGTCCCCTGGGAATATACGCACGTAATCCAGGTGGATGAGCGAGTGGCTCCGGAGGGAGATCCAGACCGAAACCTTACTTTGTTAAAAAAAAGTCTGCTTGAGAATTCCCCAATAGCCGAGGAGAATATTCATCCAATGCCAGTGGCTGGAGAGGACCTTTCCGCAGGAACCCAGCGATACGCTTTAATTCTTCGTGAGATTGCAGGAGCACCCCCTGTCCTGGATTTGGTTCACTTGGGCCTCGGGCCGGATGGCCACACCGCCTCACTTATTCCTGGAGATCCAGCGCTAAAAATATCTGATGCGGACGTGGCCCTGACAGATACCTACAAGGGGAGGCGCCGGATGACGCTGACTTATCCCATCCTTAACCGTTCCCGGAAAATCCTTTGGCTTGTGACAGGAAGCGACAAGGCCGCTATCCTTGTGAAACTCCAAGATGGCGACACTTCGCTTCCCGCCGGCAAAGTCAGGACCGACCGAGCTATCGTGCTTGCCGATGAATCGGCCGCTAAACAGTTGCGATGACCAAACCAAAGCGCGAAGGTAACTTACATTGTAGGTACTCTCGAACAATTTGCGCATAAAGACCTTCAAAGTTTTCTTTACTTTAAAAGTCACGAGCGATGCTTTTCAACTCCTATATATTCATCTTTGCTTATTTTCCTGTCGTATTAGTGATTTTCTACCTCATCGGTAGGCGCAGTCATCGGCTAGCCGCTGGTTGGCTTGGTATAGCTTCACTGTTTTTCTACGGCTGGTGGGATGTCCGCTTTGTCCCATTACTCGTTGCGTCTGTCCTTGCGAACTATGTGTTCGGTATCCTGCTGTCAGAGAATTACTCTCAACACAACAGAAAGATCTTTCTGATAATAGCGATTGCTTCCAATCTGGGTCTCCTGGCCATTATGAAATATGCAGACTTCTTCATTGCAACGGCTAATAATGTTCTTCTTCCTTTAAACGTCGGTCCAGTCCCCATATTGGACATTGTATTACCACTCGGGATCTCATTTTTTACCTTTACCCAAATCGCTTTCCTGGTAGATACGTACCGAGGCCACATAAACGAGAGAAATTTCGTCCATTACTTGTTGTTTGTATCTTATTTCCCTCATCTGATCGCGGGGCCGGTGATACACCATAAACAGATGATGCCACAGTTCTCGCAGGATTCTACTTATAGTGTCTCTTACAACAACATTGCTATGGGGGTGACGTTCTTCAGCATAGGTTTATTCAAGAAAGTTTTCTTGGCTGACGGGATTGCCATCTACGCGAATGGTCTTTTCAATGCAGTAGCTGGAGGGGGTAATCCGACGTTTTTCGAAGCGTGGGCAGGCGCCCTGGCATACGCTCTCCAGCTTTATTTCGACTTCTCCGGGTACTGCGACATGGCTATAGGAATATCGCTGTTTCTTAACATCAAACTGCCTATCAATTTCGATTCACCCTACAAATCTTCTGACATAATCGAATTCTGGCGTCGTTGGCACATGACTCTCTCCGCTTTCTTGCGTGATTATCTTTATATTCCGTTGGGTGGCAATCGAAATGGTAAACTGATGCGATATCGGAATATCATGCTCACCATGTTGCTCGGAGGGCTATGGCACGGGGCTGGCTGGACATTCGTGCTTTGGGGTGGTCTTCATGGCGCTTATTTGGTTATCAACAATGAATGGAAAAAGATCACAGGCGGTGGACTCAATACATTCTTGCCCAACCATGTCGCCAAACTCGTCGGGTGCGCCATAACGTTTACGGCCGTTGTTGTCGCGTGGGTACCTTTCCGCTCAGAAAGTTTTTCAACATCAATGAAATTCTATTCAGGGATGCTCTGCCTAAACGGAATAAGCTTTCCAGTTTCGTGGTCGCCTCTGTTAAAAGGATTGGCGCCATCGAAGTGGATTACTTTTTCGGGTCTTTTGCCTTTGATCCACTCGAATTCCTATGAACTATGCCTTTGGCTTTTGGCTGGATTGATCATAGTATTTGCGCTCCCCAACGCTCAACAAATAGCTGGAGGGTTAGATTTTCACACTGGTAGCGAATCCCCCATACCACTCGAGAGATCAATAACATGGAGGAGGGCGGGGATGGCGTTTCTTACCGGAGGACTTCTTTACATTTCATTTATCAGTCTGGGAAGGCCATCACCTTTCCTTTATTTTCAGTTTTGAGCATGAAATCAATCTCTTATCTCCGAATAGTAGCTTTTGTGTTCCTAGCCTTGTGCATATTCGGCGCAGCAATAGCATTTATTGGTGACAGCGCTCACTTGTTCCATTCTGGATATGAAAAGAAAATCGCTGAATCCCTTAACTCAAACTATTTTGTTGAGGGTGTAACAAATTATGATGAAAGACTGGTGCAAAAGTTCCGTTTGAACAGTTTACCGATTGGGACGGAACTAAACACAATCATTCTGGGATCATCCAGGACTATGCAAATTTCAGAGAATTTGTTCAGAAAAAGAACTATTAATCTTTCCGTGTCCGGCGCAGGTATCGAAGATTGCATAGCGTTGTATCATCTGGCAAAAAAATTCAACCCGAAAAGGGTAGTTATCGGGGTTGACCCATGGGTTTTCAACGCCAAGAACGGTTTGGTTGGGTGGAAAACACTTTCCGATGAATTCCTGGCTGAATCGAGAAGTCTCGGATTGTCTAGCAAGCCCGTCATAAAGTTCAATGAAGATGTTTGGTTACAACTCATCAATATTAAATATATCAAATCAAGTTTGCAGACCAATATCAAGGAAAGGTTTTTTGCTATACTGAATGGTTTTGATCGTCAAGATTTGGTAATGACTACGGCAGAGAATCCATGCCCGGACAAAGATGGCCTTCGACCCGATGGCACGAGAATATACAACTCAAGTTTTTCCCTCCTGTCGCCAGATCAGGTTGAAGCCTCGGCTATTCAGTATGCCACTCCACCCATTAACTTATTGTCAGGATTTGACAGGATCGATCAAAATTATTGGGGTCTTTTCAAACAATTTATTTTAGAAATGGCGAACAATTCAGAAGTCCTGATCGTTCTGCCTCCTTTTCACCCCGCCACTTACAAGGGAATCATGGGCCAAGTAGGTATTGTCCATGATGTCGAGCTAAACCTTAGAAAGTTTGCGGCCGATAATGGTTTTCAATTGATAGGTTCATATGATCCTGAAAAAGTTGGCTGTAACAAATTTGGTTTCTGGGATGGCCTACACCCTAAGACGTTATGTATTTCCAAAATGTTCGGCACGTCAAACAGGAACGTTACGGTACTTAAACATTAGGCTGGCCACATCGATAGGATGTAGATTTATAATCTGAACACTTTGACAAGCGCACAAAGACCAGCAGTTCGGCGAGCCTTTCAGAAAGTGTAGCCAATCTTTCCGCCGAAGATCCAATTGCTTCTGTCAAATATGATATCAATCGGCATGTTGAACCCACCAACACTTGCGCCTACGGTTCGTTCCATGCGCAAGGAAGTGAATCGAGCAAAGCTTCCCATCAGCCAGCAGTCTCTTCGCATGGAGTATTCCGCAAGGGCTTCAAAAAAGTATCCAGTGCTCGAAAGTGTGGTGGCGTAAATGGATGTCGGTTGATTTGTTAAATCCATACTTTCGTTGTACGTCAGGCTTGCAGGTAGAATAGGGCACCCGTATGCGGCTACTTTGACGCTGCTTCGGCAGTCAGGTTTCCCTTCCATCAAGACCCCTGCATACGGAATATAGGAATTTGTATTCAACGACCCATAATCAGCGTTGGGCGCTACAAATCCTACCTGATTTTTCGCTTCGTTGAAATTGGTTATTAATGATGTCCATCTAAAGCCGGCGAGACCGCTAATAAAGGGGGCGAATTGATAAGTGCCGGCAGCGTTGGTCTCCCACCATTGAATATCAGGGTTCCATTGTCTGGCTGCTGTCGGGGAGCTATATATCGTATATGATTGTACAGAGGTAGGCTGGAGAGAAAAAAGGTGAGCGCCGGAGACAATAAAACCTATATTTTGCGAAATTGTAACCGGTAGCGCCAACTCCAACCAGATTCCCTGAAGGTCAAAATCGTTTCTTGTGGATGATATTTGATTGGCAGTGGTAGAACCATCAAATCGTGTTTGAAATGTCGCCCCGTGACTTCGATACAGATAGCCAATAAATGCTGATGGCTCGGAACTCGTAGTTTTGCATGGTTGAGGGAAGCACGGAAACTGGCCTTGAGGGTTAGTCACAAATCCGTTGTTTTGATTATTTATCACGACATTTCTATTCATAGGAGCACGCTTGACGACGTGGGGTTGTGTCGCGATTCTCGGAAAACTCTGGACTGAATCCTGAGTATTCCAGGTTTGTTCTTGAGCCATAGCCCACGGTGTATAGACACCAACGAACATGATGGCGCATGCTATCCAACGAACCGAAAACATTTTCATGGCAGTCCTCATTGTTGTTTTATGTGTTATTATAATATCAAACATTATAAATCTATATGCTAATTATATAAAGTATAGCATATAATGTTTTATACAGTAAACTAAAATAATTACATTTAATTATAAAGATTATGGAAGAATCTAATGTTCGGTGTTGACGGCATTCTCCGGATAGGTTTATCCTAACCACAACGCAAGTTAGTTGGAAATTTCCTTTGCCCCGCAATTCAGGAATTAGATTCTGCCTCGTGACATGTTCCGAACTTGAAGGAGTTGGTTATGTCCAATCTATTTGAAAGAAGTTCTATAAAATCCTTGGAGTTGGAAAACCGCGCGATCCGAAGCGCAACGTGGTCGGCTGTTTGCGATCAGAAAGGCTATGTAACTGATCGCGCGATAGAATTTTATGGAAATTTGGCCTCCGGTGGAATTGGGCTGATAGTCACCGGTTTTCAATACGTCATGGCGAATTCGGTCGCTATGCCATTTCAAATGGGCAATTATAGAGACGACATGACGGATGGATTAGGACGATTCGCGAAGGCGGTCCATTCAAAGGGTGGCAAGATTATGGCTCAACTCGCTCATGCGGGCAGCAGAGCGAACCCGGATTTGTTTATGGAAGAAGGTGAACTTTGGGGCCCTTCTGCAGTTCCTGAGCCTGGGACCGGCCGAGTCCCAAAAGAGATGACTCGGGAAGAGATAATTGCCGCCGTAGCGGCTTTCGCTTCAGCCGCATCCAGAGTCAAAACCGCCGGGTTCGATGGTGTTCAGATTCACGGCGCACACGGGTACGGGATCAATCAGTTCCTTTCTGGTATCACCAACAGGCGTAAAGACGAATATGGCGGCGATATATCAAGGCGTTATCGATTTTTAGGAGAAGTCCTGGAAGCGGTTAGAGGAGCAGTCGGTAAAGACTACCCGGTTTTTATCAAACTTAGTGGATCTGACAACTATGAAGGAGGCCTTGTTCTAGAGGAGTCCCTGTACGTCGCCCGTCGGCTGGAGGAGGATGGGATAGATTGCATTGAGGTTAGCGCAGGTAGCCGAGGTGTTCCTAGTGGTCTGGTTCCATCCATGCCGAACATCCTGAAAGAAGAGGACGAGGCGTATCTAGCCGAGATGGCACTTAGTTTCAAGGAAACTGTAAAAGTTCCAATTGTCACAGTTGGTGGAATTAGGTCCCCGAATGTAGTCTCACGAGTCCTGTCCGGAGGTTTTGCTGATTATGTGGCATTGTGCCGTCCTCTGATCCGGGAACCCCACTTGATAAATCGCTGGAAAAACGGAGACACAGAAAAATCAACATGTATATCTTGCAACGGATGTTTTGAAACCGGGCTATCCGGGCTTGGGGTTGTTTGTAAATTGGATCTGGACCTCAAAGAGAAATGATCTGCGATCCACAAGGGGAGTGAGCCGTCTTCAATGGCTTTCTCCCCCAATGGTTTGATTTATTTGTCGAGGGCAAATTTATCTTGGTAAGTTTTTCGCATTTCTCTCTTTAAGATTTTTCCGGTTGGGGTCTTGGGAAGCGCATCTACGATTATCACTGTTTTCGGACACTTGAAAGCGGCCAATTCTTTTCGGCAAAGCTCGATGATTTCCTGTTCAGAGATGGTCTCCCCCTGTTTTGGGACAACTACGGCGGTGACCGCTTCTACCCATTTGGGATGCGGCAATCCTATGACCGCTACCTCCTGGACGCGTTTGTCGAGGTATATTGCTTCTTCCACCTCGCGTGTGGCGACATTTTCGCCACCAGTTTTGATCATGTCTTTTTTTCGGTCAACCACCGTTATGTAGCGATCCTCATCCATTACACCAATGTCTCCTGAATGGAACCAGCCGCCTTTCATGACTTCTTCGGTTTTCCCCGGGTCTTTGAAGTACATGATCATCGCATGCGGGCCTTTACCGCAGATCTCGCCAGGGGCGCCCGGATTTTCTATTGGTGTGCCGTCGACCTCTTCAAGTCTGGTTTCCATATTTAACCCACCCATGCCTGCCGACCCGAGTTTACTGGTGGCGTCTCTGGCTTTCAGTATTGTGTGGTACGGGGCGAGTTCGGTTTGTCCATAATAATTGTAGACTTTGGCGCCTGGGAATTTTTCAAGGATTTCCTTCAGTATTTCCACGGGCATTATAGACGCGCCGTAGTAGCATTTTGTTAAGCTTGAAAGATCATATTTCTTGAAGTCAGGGTGTCTTAGGATCGCAATCCATACCGTGGGTGGCGCGAAAAACATTGTCGTCTTATATGTGGCTATATTTTCCAGTATCTTTCCTATATCGGGTCCCATCAATATATTTGTTCCGCCCACCAGGAACATGGGGTTCATAAAAACATCCCGCTGAGCGCAATGATATATCGGTAAAGCGTTTATGCTTATATCATCGCTATCGTATTGGCCATCTACTATACAACCCATGTAATGGGCAAGTAGGGCTTGATTGCTGATGATAACCCCCTTGGGAAGAGATTCTGTTCCACTTGTGTATGTCATCTGGCATGGGTCTTCGATGTGTAATATGGCGTCCGGTTCTTCGGTTGGACAGGCGCTGACCCATTCATCGAAGTCTGTGAATCGATCGTCTACAGGGGGAAGACCCACCCCCTGATTTGACCAAATCAGCGTTTTCACGCTTGGAATTTCATCCAGAATGTCTTTTACAAGGTCATAAAGAGAGTCTTCCACCATGAAGACTTTACTCTCAGAGTGATTGATCGAGTATGAAATGTCCTTACCCCTGAGGAGATAGTTTATAGCCAGATACACCGCGCCTATCTTACAGCATCCGAACCATGTCAGCACATGATGCATGGTGTTGTGGGCCAATATGGCTACGCGGTCATACTTCTTTACCCCTAATCCCGCCAAAGCATTGGCCGCTCGGTTACATTCGTCTTCCATCCTACTGTATGTGAGGCTTTTGTTCCCAAAAATCATAGCCGTTTTGTCAGGGAAGTGATAACGACTTCTACGCAGCATGTCGCCGATGACCCAACGATTTATCTTATTATACCTGTCCATGAGGAATTCGAGGTTTTCCTTATTCAGCGACGTGAATCGCTCCTTTTCGCTACCGGTCAATTGACTGCCGAAATCTGACATTGTGTCTATGTACCTCCTCGCTTTAACTAATACTCGATTTCAGGAATGAGAGCTAATCGCGTTAAAGTATGATATCTCAGGCCCGTTTTATGCAAATTAATTAGTGATTCGATGATCAATTTTCTTCAAAATGATCAAGTCTAGTTCATGGATTGAGAATCGGAAATTAAATGTGAGAGTTTCTGCCTAAAAACACGTTCATAGTTCCAGGTAACCACATAATTTTTAACTCCGAATACAGTACTGGCCATGCCAAAGGCAACGAGAGAAACATCGAGAATTGTCCACAACCCCACGCCAAAATACCGCATCAGACCGATGCCCAGAGCGACAAAAGCCAACCCGGTTCGGATGAAAGCAAGTTCAGTCCTTCCTTTAGCCAGCACCGAGCGATACGTGGATAAAAATGTCCGACTACTTGCGAGTGTATTGCGTTGCTCTGCAAGAGTTGTTCTCGTCTCGGATAGAGTGGTTCGTTTAGAAGCGAGATTGGTCCTTTCATTGGCAAAAGATGTCCTGTCTTTGGCCAGGCTGGTCCTATATTCTGACAGCTCAGTTCGTTTTTCAGCAAGTTCGGTACTCATGGCGCTGAATTTGGTCTGTTCCCTGGCCAGGTCCGTACGCTCTTCAGACAGGGTGGTCCGCGTATCGGAGCTTACAGTTCGCTTTTCGGCCAGGTCTGTGCTCTTGGAAATGAACTTGGTCTGTTCCCTCGCCAGATCCGTACGCTCTTCAGACAGGGTGGTCCGCATGTC
>JACWAG010000163.1 GCA_014874425.1 Syntrophaceae bacterium
CATTGTAAAACCGGGTCCTGGTCGTAACATTTATTTCCCTGACCTTCCTGGGAGAGCATTTCGATGTCCAGAAGGTGGCCACTATGCCGTTAAGGAACCGCAATAGCGTGTGAGTGTCATCCACAAGGTTGGAATAAACCTTTTCTCCTTCAGCGCAAATTTGAGAAATATCCGACGACGCTATTTCCAGGGCAATGTCTATATCATGGATCAGCAGGTCATATAAAACGTCAGCGTCCATACATCTTGTTCCATCGAAGGGATTAAGTCTTCTGGCTTCGAATGAAATTACGGGTTCCTGGTTTTCCTTAATTTTGTCGATCATCAGGCTGACGGCAGGGTTATATCGTTCAATATGTCCTGCCATTAGAATCAAATGATTTTCTTCAGAGAGTCGCACGAGTTTTTCGGCTTCAAGCAGGCTTGCCGCAAGAGGTTTTTCCATAAGCACGTGAATTCCTCTGCGAAGGAGCTTCTCTCCCAAACTCCCATGAAGATTTGTGGGCGCGGCGACTATTACGGCGTCAACTTCATCGATTAATTCATCAAGGTCTCTGAACCCTCTGCAATTATAAGACTTACAAATCTCCTGAGACCGAGATTCGTTAATGTCATATATTCCTGCGAAATCACATACAGATATTTGAGACAAAACACGGGCGTGATTTCGCCCCATAGACCCTACACCGGCGACGCCTATTCTGATTATTCTGGACCTAGTCTTCATGTCGCCAAAATACACCGGCCTTTATCATGCGTCAAAGGTTAATCAGGTTTACTTTAAGAATGTTTAGTGGTTTAATGTGCCCGGTCTGAAATTCAAACCTGTTCTGACCAAAGTTGGCCAAGATCGATTTAGTTCTTAATCAAACGGATATTCAGCAATAAATATCGGAGGAGGTTTTCATGCCTCGGATTTTGTTGGTGATTGCGGCATTGGGTTTGAGCATGCTTTCAGCCGAAGCCGCCGAGCCAATCAACATAGGCGCTTTATTGCCTATGACTGGCAGTGTTGCCGCTTTTGGGGAAATGGCCTGGGATGGAATCAATACTGCGAAGCAAATAGAACCGGAAGCGCTTGGTCGCCCTATTGAGATTAAACTTGCTGATACGAAGTCGGAGAAAGTTGATTCAGCTAACGCGGTTTCAAGATTAATTGAGAAAGATAAGGTTGTGGCAATAATTGGCGAGTTGATATCGGGAAATACAATTGCGGCTTCCGATCATGCTGAAAGAAGTAAAATTCCTATGGTATCTCCCACAGCCACCAACCCACTTGTCAACCAAGGGAAAAAATTTGTATTCAGGGTATGTTTTATAGACCCCGAACAGGGTCGCGTAGCGGCCAAATTGGCGCTGGACCGTTTACATACCAAAACAGCGGCTATCATATACGATATCTCTCAGGATTATTGTGTCGGATTAAAGACTTTCTTCCAAAGAGAATTTACCAAGGGTGGAGGAAAGATAGTTTCGGAAACCATGTATAAAATGGGGGACCGGGATTTTGCTCCTCAACTAAGCAGAATAAAAGCGCTCAAGCCGGACATAATTTATGCCCCGATTTATTATACCGAGTGTGCGCTTATTGCAAAACAGGCCAGGGAAATGGGTTTGGATACGCCCATATTGGCCGGTGACGGTGTTCAAGCGCCGGAACTCATTCAATTAGGCGGTAAGGCTGTTGAAGGCATATATTTTACGGCCCATTTTCATGCGGATACAATCAGCACTCCTATGGGAAAGAAGTTTTACGAGCTATTTAAGAAAAACGTTGGGAAAGAACTTGATTCGTATACTGCACAATCTGCGGACGCATATTTTATAATTGTAGACGCAATTAAAAGGGCCGGATCAAGCGATCCCCTAAAAATCCGCGACGCCATAAGCTCAACCAAGGATTTTGAAGGTTTGACGGGAAAGATAACAATTAAACCGGATGGTAACGCGATTAAGCCTATGGTCGTGAACAAGGTAAAGGATGGAAAGTTTATCTATGTGACTACGATTATGCCATGATTAGAAATGGCTTGGATTCGGGACTTTTCAAAATATCAACTATCAAATTTGCTCTTTAGAAGTAATAGACATCTCGAAACCCATAGGCCCGGACTCTTTTGGGGGCTTTGGGTTCCTCGCGCGCCTATATCGTTAGATCTAGGGTAAAGTACCTCTGAAGGATCAGGTTCGATCATTGGATTACAGTTTCGCTCTTCAACAACTGGTTTACGGACTGACTCTGGGGTGTTTATATGGGCTTTTGGCCATCGGCTACACCATGGTATATGGGGTCTTACGTTTGATAAATTTTGCACATGGTGACCTCTTAATGGTTTCAGCTTACATGGCGTTCTTCGGTATTGCCATTTTTGGACTGCCATGGCCCGTTTCGTTCATCGGTTCTATTTTTTTTACCGCATTACTAGGTATTTTGATCGACCGTGGCGCTTACAAGCCTATCCGTAAAAGCCCTCGGATTAACGCTCTCATAACTGCTATAGGGGTGTCATTTTTACTGGAAAACCTTGCTCTCGTATTAATTGGAGGAAGACCGAAGTCGTTTCCCATGCCGTCACTTTTTAATGGATCATTGGTTTTGGGCGGTGTAAATATTTCTGCGCTTTCTATTTGGATCCTCGTTATCACGCTGGTATTACTGGCTGTTTGCATTATCGTGGTAAAAAAGACCCGTATAGGTATAGCGATGAGGGCTTTATCCAGAGATATGGAAACCGTAATGCTTATGGGGATTGACAAGGATCGGGTCATATCTTTTACTTTTGCCTTGGGTTCTGCTCTCGCAGCGGCCGGTGGCATCATGTGGTGTATGAAATACCCAGCCGTAGAGCCATTCATGGGGGTCATTCCCGGGTTGAAAGCCTTTGTGGCTGCTGTCCTAGGTGGCATTGGAAACATTACAGGCGCTGCTTTGGGTGGCCTGATTCTAGGTTTGACTGAAGTCCTATTCGTAGCGATTGAACCCGATTGGTCGGGTTATAGGGACGCTGTCGCATTCTTCTTAATGATCATTATCCTCTTGACCCGTCCTACGGGAATTATGGGTGAGCATCTTCCGGATTAGGGAATGATGGGATCGCACAGGGAATCACGGCAAGGATTTAAGAAAATGATTGTGTCTCGGAATAGGTTCCTAACTATATTGAGTGTTCTGGCGTTGTTAGCCTTTTTGTTTTACGCAGATAGAAATTTGGATTCTTATACAGTTCGCATACTTGAAAATATTGCTATATTCATTACGCTGGCGGTAAGTTACAATTTGATCAATGGAATCATGGGTCAATTTTCATTGGCCCCAAACGCTTTTCTGGCCATTGGAGCCTATACAAGCGCAATATTTACATTATCACCAGAAGAAAAACTTCGTTCCTTTATAATTGAGCCGATGTTATGGCCTTTATCGGTGGTATCTTTCCCCTTCGCCATTTCTTTATTACTCGCGGGGATTGCGACGGCCCTTGTAGCTGTAATGATGGCTACCCCCGTATTTCGAGTTCGGGGAGACTATCTTGCTATTGTTACTCTTGGTTTTGGAGAGGTAATTCAGGTCCTTGCAAACAACTTTCTTTCCATTACAAATGGTTCCCTAGGATTGAAAGGGTTGTATCCATATACGAATTTGTGGTGGTCATGGGGGTTTTGTATTTTTACGATCTTTTGCACTGTCCGGTTGATCAATTCATCTTATGGCAGAGCAATGAAAGCGGTTCGTGAAGATGAGATCGCCGCCGAGGCAATGGGTATAAACGCCTTAAGAATTAAGACTTTCGCTTTTGCGTTCAGTGCCTTTTTTCAAGGGGTTGCTGGTGGATTGCTGGCGCATCTGATTACGACTATTTCTCCATCCC
>JACWAG010000022.1 GCA_014874425.1 Syntrophaceae bacterium
CGTACAGCATGACCTGGACAATTATTGGGTCCCAATTCATCCTTTTCCCGGATTAGGAAAAGAGTGGCGGCTCCGAATGTCCACGGCAAGGGGATTTACGAATCAACGAATTACAACCAACTTTATGTTTCGGACTTGGGGAAATCTTGGGGCCCATATAGTCGCCAATCACGCCGCCCGCAATCTCCTGGCCCTCATCATGCAGTTACTCTTTTTTAATTCCCGTTTTGGTCCCGCATGTTTCTGGCCAGGGCAAGCGTCGCGCCGCCAGACTCCTTTTGCGTTTTTCCCCGTTCCATATTGCGGCGTCGTTCCTTAGTTTACGGACTATATCACGCCTCTTGCAAATCCTCCGTCACGGCCCATGCAATCCGATAATCTGTATCGCATGGTCCTTGCCGGGCGCCAGGCGTGCCCGCAGCGGCTTTCTCGGCCATTCCTCGTCCATCTCAGGCGGTCCAGCCATCCTGTTTCCCGGCGGATTTATTCTTGTTGATCGTCGCGTTCCAGCTACTTTGTCGGGTCCAAGTGGTCGCTCTTACATAATGTCGTGTTTTCCGACCCTGCCGGGTTCCGTTCGCTCCGCTCACCCGAAAACAGACACTATATAATCGCTTTTCTCTGTCTATAAGCTTTGGGTCTATGGATTATTCATTAATGGCTGTTCTGAACAGATTACAGCCGTATCCGCGCCCACCCGCCTGTGACGGCCCTGTGGCCTACGGCCGCCTTCATCCCTTCCCCAACATTTCCTCTGACTAGCGATTTTCAAACATTCAGGATGTCAGCTCTCTTTTTGACCTATTAGCGCTTCAAAAAAAGCGCTTCAAAAAAAGTTGACAAGAGAATTTCAAACTCTATACTAATATTAAGACGGGTAAAGCCTAGTACGTGCCTGTGGCGCTCCCATCCATCGGTTGGCCATGAGCTTCGGGAATTGAGACGTATTAGGGGCCGTCTTCATCATTTCTAGGCAAGTATTCGTCCTCAAAGATTATCCATTCACTGAAGAATGAGTACCATTCGTCATCTTCCCTTTCGTGCTTCCTGAAAATACCCCAACTAAAAAGATCGGCGGCTTGAAGACCTGGATTATTCTGAGACAGTTCATGTGTAATGAACAGGGGAGTCTCCACTGGTATCAATCCTTTAAGGTGATTCCCTATGTAAGTGTCAAAATCCTTGATCTCCCTCCTTGTTTTTGAACGGTCGATGATCAGGTTAACTGCGTTAGTAGTTGTCGGGATGTGCAACTGACCGATTAAGAATCGAGCAAGGCAGTTGTAGAGTGCGGAGCGATTCAAATTCTTTTTCAAATGTCCGTAAGCGCGTTCTTTGTCAAGAACGACAGCATATACACGCCAACCCGAGTAAGGCCTATATCTGAAAAAATAGTTTTTGACCTTAAGTGATGTGGAGACACCTTTTAGCTCCTCAAATCGCCAAGAGGATCTACGGAGTTTACTCTTTTTCGCACGTAAAACAGCCCTACTGAATTGATTCACAACAGCACGATTATCGCAGACCAGGAGAGTAATGACAAATTTCTTGGTGGTATTCAGGTTATTGAAATCAAATCCCAGATCCCCTGATTCATCTAGAAAAATAAACATTCCTTACCCTTTTCAAATTAGCTCAATGCCGACGATTTTTGTATCACAAACAGTATTCTCAAATATAAAGAAAAATTTTACTCAGGCCGCAGAAGGTGTTCCAACTCCATATCAGCTTCCCGACTTGCATTCATAAGTTTCTGCAATGTTGCTAGAAGACGCGATGTTGTCATAAGTGAAATGGGGGGGGGTCCAAGAGCCAGTGGAAGAATCGTTTCTCTAATACCTCATAACAAGCAATAAACGCCCTTCCGGCTTTAATAATCACCCGGTTGGGAGTTCAGAAAAACGTTAAAGGTCGGGGAGTGGGAACATAATTACGGAACATGACAAAACAGCTATTCCTGATAGACAACAGGACTGGCTGCCGGTTCTTGACAGTTGATTCGTATGTCAAGGATAACTATTAAAACCGTTCAGTAAGGCGATCAGGTGAAAGACTTTTTCCAGGATCTCGGACCGGAATCCTGTGGACTCGGATTCCGCCAAGAGCGCTTCTCTCGAAAAATTCAATACGTCTCCTCCCACGAACGATCCAGAATTTGTTCAGAAACCACCAGGTTCCACTTTTTTACAAGTCGCCCTCGGACATTCCGAAACATGTAGGTGGGCTGCTTGGGACAATATTCATGGAGACGGCTTAAGTGCTTGTCTTCAAGCATCAGTTCATTCCGGTGTTGTTCCAGATAAAAGCCTACCTTTGCGGCTGTGGTCGCGTTACCTAGAAGCCTCGTGTAGTCAATGATTTTGTCTATATCGAAGAACTCAACGGCATCTAGCGAGCGCCATATTTCTTCCCAGCCACCGCCAAAAACCGGTCGATCCAACAGATCCGCGAGCGTCCGTTCTAAGCTCGTTACCTTAATCGCTATCCCCGTTCTTTCAACCACATTTACAGCAAATAGTTCCTGCTTTTTATCAACCAGCGGCTTTGGGAAAGCCACTCCTCGATATTCATATCCCCGGAAAGTCATTCGTCGTATTGCTTGACCCGTAAGGAAAATCATTTCTTCTCTAACTGAATGAGCTTTCCCAAAGAACTGAAGGGCTGAATGGTAGGCCAAAACAGCGTCCGTGGACATCTTTCCCGCAAGGATAAAAGGGTCCACTGGATAGGTGTCAGGGGTAAAGCCAAAAGGAACTGATACATACAGTCCCCGTCTAACTCGGTATATGCGCCCCGATTTGACATGATGCGCCAGTAGCGCTTCTCTTGTCCTGGAACTTCGTAGTCCATCCGCATCTAAAAAAGATGTGAACTCCTCGGAGGTAAAGACGGGCCTTCTGGCAAAGAAATCCAGGAGTTTCATGTTCCCTCACTTCTTTGACGTCAACAATCAATACACGTAATATTGTTAAGGGTTGTGATACGTTTTGTCGAGTTGTCACGACAAAGAAATCACTTTGAAATCATTACAAAGTAACAAATGGGTGAGAAAGACTTATTATTTTAACTCTGGAAGGGACCAATGTTCGCAAAATGTTCGCATTTCCAATAAAAAACGGTCGCCGAACAATTCCAGCAACCGTAAGTTGTTGATTTCATGGTGGAGATGAAGGGATTTGAACCCTCGACCCCCGCGTTGCGAACGCGATGCTCTCCCGCTGAGCTACATCCCCACGTATCTCCTAAACATAACATTACATTCGGGCTATGTCAATAAAACGCTCAAAAATTGTCGTGCGTCATTAAGGGGCAAAATTATACTCAGAAGATGTCATCCTCACCTGAGGAACCCTTTGTAGATGCGCCTCGAGTATATAATGTTTTATACCCCTCTTCAAATCCGGGAGCGTCAAAACAGCTCCGGCAAGCAGCGTCATCACCTATCACGCCATCCACTACAAGAGTTTCAAACCCAAGAGACCGATAATATTCACTCATCTCTGTGAGACGAGGGTCTTCCGCTGAAAACCGTCGTTCCCAGCCCTGTGATACCAAGTCCAAATGCTTCGAAATTCGAGATTTCTGTTCCATGACTTGTGTTACTCCAACCCTTTATTTCTATGTTTCCCTCGAAGTCCTCTCGTGTGGCGTTAAACGAATTACAGCTATTTCCGGTGGACAGTTTATTCGAGCCGGGATGAAGGTCAGCCCCACACCCCTGTTCAGATACATATGACAATTTTCCGATTTGTACATTCCCAAAGTATAAGGCGAAACGAGTCCCGCAAGGCTCCATGGGCGTATTGACCCAGGTATAGGAAAAGTTATTTGACCCCCATGGGTGTGTCCGGACAATGTTAACTGAATGTTCTCTTTTACGGCGAGTGGAAAAACCACAGGGCGATGGCTTAACAGGATGCGGAAACCTGGTTCTGATGGTTGCCTCTTGATGAATGAGTCAAAATCCGGAAATCGGTTTCCTGTTAGCCAGTTCACCTTGGGATCGTCAATCCCTCCCAAATGGATATTGACCTTGTCCTGGTTAAAACTTACCCATTCGTTTCTGAGAAGCCTGAGCCCACCATCCTGTATGGCTTTTACGGAGCGCTTAACGCCTGCGTAAAAATCATGGTTTCCCAAGACAGCGAAATTCCCCCAACGACGACGTCGCAACTTTCGCAGGAATGGCGCCGCTGATTCGACCGGTGTCCTTGGGGAATGAAAGATGTCTCCTGTGATCACGACTGCAGCCCCATCCATGGAGTTTAATTTCTCGACCAATGCCTCAAGCTCGGAACTGTAGTAAAACATCCCGTAGTGCAGGTCCGTAACCTGAATAATGTCGATCGGTTTTGTGAGACCCCCAAGCGCCGTGTCCTGGACCGGAATAACGTCTACTCTCGGTGGTTCATATGCTTCAGCCAGTCCGTACGATCCCGAGCCTGCAATAGCCAGCGTGCCGGCGGACGCCGCATATCGCATGAAGGACCTGCGTGAGACCTTAGAATTCACGGTTTCCCTCGATGGCTTGCGACTCAGTTCTTCCTGACCATTGGCGGTGGA
>JACWAG010000164.1 GCA_014874425.1 Syntrophaceae bacterium
ATCCTATTGAGTATCTTGGACATCTTAACACGCACGGTGAAGGAAAAGTTTGGGTTCCGGGGTTACGCTGATTACGTGGAAAACAAAAGAAATAGCTCTTTTGAGGTTTGGCGGAATGAATTTATGAAATTCCTGTCGGATACCGACGATCCGTATTTCAATAAGGCGCAGCCGTGGGTTGAAGGGCGACTAGGTCACCCTCTGGAAGATTTGAACCGGTGCCATGCTCTTCGTTTGCTCAGAATTGACGATTTTGACAAGTATTTCGCGAAAAATTCCCTCATGGAGTTTGTCCATAAGACATTCATTGGATTAGGGTTAGACTTGGCCCGGCAAAAAGATATAATAATCGACATCGAAGACAGTCCCGAAAAGACCCCCAACGCTATTTGCATACCAGTTGATTTGCCTGGAGAAATTCATGTCATGCTCAAACCAGTTGGTGGCTTGGTGGACTTGGAATCGTTGTTGCATGAAATGGGGCATGCTTTCTTTCTCAGGGGATTCTCTGCCAAATCTCCCATTGAACATCGGAGACTCTGTCGATCGTCAGCGCTCGACGAGACTTTCGCCTTTTTGTTCATGCAACTAATAGAAAACCCCGTATGGTTACGGGAAATCGCGAAACTAGACACATCAGAGGCGGACGAGTTGAGCGCAATCGTTGGAATAAAAAGGTTGCTGCTGATTCGTCGTCATGTTGGAAAATTTCTTGCCGAAATGGAATTATTCCAAAATGGTGTCTTCAAAGACTCCAGTGGTTACTGTAAATGGCTGAACCGCGCCACAGGCTTCAATTACGAGCCTGATGGCTATCTTATCGACATGGACCCGGATTTTTATTCTGCTGAGTATGTCTGGGCCTGGGCCGGAGCTGATCTTGTTCAACAGCATTTATATGATGAGTTCGGAACAGATTGGTTCCGAAAACCTGAAGCGGGCGATTTTCTCAGACAAATATCTTTTGAGGGCCGTAAAAATTCACTCGAGGAAGCTCTGTCAAAATTTTGTGGAACAACCCTGAGAATGCCTAAATTTGGTTAGACATGCGTCAACTTCAACGCAAAGTAGTCCTAAAATCAGCATTGGCGTTCGAGTCCAAACATATTGAATAGATCGTTTGCACTGGTTACGGAGGCTGGCATTGGATCAAATCGGAGTAGTAGAAACTCAATATCTCCAATTTGATGGTTTAAGACTAGAGTCGGGTGGATACCTCGGTCCTTTAATCGTCGCGTACGAGACTTACGGCAAATTCAATGACAAAAAAGATAACGCGGTGTTAGTGCTTCACGCGCTCTCGGGAGACGCTCACGCCGCAGGATTGGACGAAAACGGCCGGACTGGTTGGTGGGACGGGATGATTGGTCCAGGCAAAGGGATCGACACAAACAAATACTTCGTAATCTGTTCGAATTGCCTCGGCGGATGCAAAGGGACAACAGGCCCGACCAGCATCAATCCCGATACGGGGGCCGCTTATGGCAGGTCATTCCCACTGATCACAATCGGTGACATGGTAAATGTGCAGGCAATGCTTGTGGAAAAGCTGGGTATATCAAAGTTGCATACAGTGATTGGCGGATCTATGGGAGGAATGCAAGCGCTTGACTGGGCCTGCCGTTACAGCGACAAACTTGAATCCGCGGTAGTGATAGCGGCTACAGCGCGCCTTTCGCCTCAGGGTATCGCATTCAATTGGGTGGGACGAAACGCCATACGGTCCGACCCGGTCATTCCTGTTAACCACTCCGACTCAACCACCGGTGATGCGAAGTCGGGGCGTGGCCTGGCGGTTGCCAGAATGATCGGACACATCACTTACCTCTCTGAAGAAACCATGCAGGCCAAATTCGGAAGAAAGCGGACCTTACGGGATATGGATGGAACAACTTACAGCCTCGGGGAAAACGAAGGCATGGGAGGAGAATTCGAGATTGAGTCTTATCTTCAGCATAAAGGAAGTTCCTTTATGGAAAGGTTTGACGAAGACTCTTACATCATAATAACCAAAGCGATTGATTATTTTGACCTTGTTAGACAATATGGAGACATGGTAAGCGCGTTTGAAAACATTACCGCCAAAATGTTTATCATATCTTTCACGTCGGATTGGCTCTATCCGACCTCGATGTCTATGGCGATAGTGAGGGCTTTGCAAGCGGCTAAAAAGCACGTATCGTTTGTAGAAGTGGATTTGCCATATGGTCACGATTCTTTCCTGGTTCCACAAGGTATGCCTACCCTAACCAGAATAGTAAGAGGCTTTCTAAAGGGTGTCTGACCAAGTTTTAGAAATCCGCACCCCATTTCATGAATTTGAGGTAGGGTTCAACGTCATTATAGATTTGATAACCCCGAGTACCAGGGTTTTGGACTTGGGTTGTGGTTCCGGCACTCTGCTTGCGAGGTTGCGTGACGAAAAGGACGTTGAAGGCTGCGGTGTCGAACTCGACCAGGAAAAGGTGATTCGCTGCACGGAGAGGGGTATAAGGGTCATGACTCTCGACCTTGATCATGGTCTAGAGGGGTTTCCTGACTTGAGTTACGAGTACGTGGTGCTCAGCCGAACACTCCAGCAAATCATCAATCCTGAACGACTGGTGCGTGAAATGTTGAGAGTTGGGTCTAAATGTATAATTGCGTTTCCCAATTTTGCACAGTGGAAGATAGCTCTCAGATATCTGCTCACAGGTAGAACGCCGATCGTCAAAACCTTTCCACATCCATGGTACAACACGCCAGACATTCATAGAGTTACGATAAGCGATTTCCGCCATTTTATTCACGATATCGGCGGAAGAATCGAAAAGGAGATTTTCATAATTAAAGATACCCCTGGAACAAATATTTCTTGGCCTAATGGCCGAGCCGAATGGGGTTGTTTCCAGATTTCCGCTCAATAGCGCTCGTTAGCTCTTTTTAATCACCCCGTAATATATTTCTGATCTTATCACTCCTCACTTTCCGTCCCAAAAGACGCTTGGTTTACCAAGAGAGTTCAAAGATCAAACGATTTTCGACTTTTCCGCGACAATTACGGTGATTAAACTTGACCACGCGTACGTTGTTGTCTTAATCTAACTATTTTGTGTGAATATAATGGTCTTTTGACGATAAACTACAGGCGTTGCTTAATGATCAGTTTAATTAAAGGCTTTCATGATATCCTGCCGGATCAATCCCTGAAATGGGCTTTCATTTTAGATACGGCTAGAAGCTGCCTTTCACGGTTCGGTTTTCGCGAAATTATTACTCCTATAATGGAAAAAACCGAACTGTTTCAGAGGGGCATTGGTCAGACTACCGATATTGTTGAAAAGGAAATGTACACGTTTTCCGATCTCAGCGGCGACTCCCTGAGTCTAAGGCCTGAAGCCACTGCTGGCATACTTCGATCTGTGGTCGAACATTCCCTGTTAAGGCATGAACAGTCACTAAAGCTTTTCTCAATTGGACCGATGTTTCGACGAGAAAGGCCTTCCAAAGGCCGGTTCCGTCAGTTTTTCCAAATCAACGCCGAAGTCTTGGGCGACAATTCCCCTCTGGTTGACGCGGAGACTATCCTTGCCGCAACCTCAATTTTAGAGGACATCGGAACTCAGGACTTTTGCGTGGATGTAAATTCCGTAGGTTGCAAAGATTGTCGGAACATTTATAGAGCTGAGTTGAGACAATTTCTCAAACCCTCATTCGGTCGTCTCTGTCCCGATTGCCAGAGGCGATTTGATACGAACCCCCTCAGGGTCCTGGATTGCAAGGAACCGGAGTGCATTTCCATTTGCCGGAACGCTCCACTAATTTCTGACTGGCTCGATACAGCTTGTAAAGATCATTTTGGGCAGGTTGTTAACGCTCTGGATTCGCTGGGGGTGAACTATCGGGTCGAGCCTCGTCTGGTCAGAGGATTGGACTACTATACCAGGACGGCCTTTGAATTTGTTCATTCCAAATTGGGCCGAACCAAGGCAATTGGTGGTGGAGGACGTTACGATTCCCTAATCTCTGAACTTGGTGGACCGGATGTCTCTGGGATTGGTTTTGGGATTGGAATTGAACGGCTTTCCATGAACCTTCCGGATGAAGGGCCTCTGTATCAAAGGAAAATAGATATTTTCGTGGCAATAATAGGTTCAGACGCACGTTATAAATGCTTTGAAATAGTCAACCAGTTAAGGAGGGCTGGACTATCCGTCGAAGCCCGATATTCCGACATGAGCCTCAAGGCTCAAATGAAGTTGGCGGACCGTCTTGGCGCGCAGTGGGTAATAATGGTCGGCGAAAATGAGTTGACTCAGGGACAGGTCACTATTCGCAATATGAAAACCAAGGAACAGTTCCTGGTGGAACTCGGCGGAATCGAACAAGCGGTTCGAGGAGAAAAAAGTTGACGTTACAAGCATTGGATGGATGGAAACGCACACATCTTTCTGAGGAATTGACAGAGACAGATGTTAACAAACGGGTCATCGTCATGGGATGGATCCTAAGACGCCGTGATCATGGCGGAGTTATTTTCATTGATTTGAGAGACCGCAAGGGCTTGGTCCAGTTGGTTTTTAATCCTGAATTTTCTCAGCGGACTCATGCCCAGGCCCACAATCTTAGGCCTGAATGGGTCATTGCGATCAGAGGAGAAGTTCGCCCGAGACCCGATGACTCTCTAAATCCGGATTTGGTTACGGGCAAGATCGAAATATTTGTAGATGAACTCAAAATACTTAATTCTTCGGATCCGCCTCCATTTCCATTGGATGAGGAAACAAACCCCACTGACGCTGTTCGGTACAAATACAGATATCTCGATCTGAGGAAACCCGCTGGAGCCCGTCAGAACCTTCTTTTCCGAAATCGCCTGCTTTCTCAAATCAGAAACTTTTTGAGTTCTGAAGATTTCGTAGAAATCGAGACCCCCTTTTTAACAACCAGCACACCGGAAGGCGCCAGGGATTACCTTGTCCCAAGCCGTTTGAATGTAGGTAGCTTTTATGCCCTTCCGCAATCACCTCAGCTTTTCAAACAACTACTTATGGTAGCTGGTTTTGAACGCTACTATCAAATAGTGCGCTGTTTCAGGGATGAAGATTTGAGGGCCGACAGACAGCCGGAATTTACACAGTTGGACATTGAAACGTCCTTCATCGAGGAAAAGGACCTTTTCACAATAATGGAGACAATGATACAGGGCATTCTTAGAGAACTGCTCGGTATTGAACTAAAGGCGCCCTTCCCCACCATTCCATATTGTGACGCGATGGCCCGTTATGGAGTAGACAAACCCGATGTTCGATTCGGACTTGAATTGACCGACATCTCATCAGTAGTCCGTGAAACCGGGTTTGGTGTATTTAAAAACGCGGTCAACAGTGGCGGAATAGTAAAAGCAATCAAAGTGGAAGACGGCGCCAAACTTTCGCGCAAGGACCTTGATGATCTGAGAGACTTCGCCACCGTTTATGGAGGCAAAGGCGTTGCATATACAAGGATCAAAGACGAGGGAGAATGGCAATCTCCGATAGCCAAGTTCCTGTCAGACCAGGAGCGATCCGAGATTAACCGCCTGGTTGGAGCTGAACCTGGCCACGTTGTCCTGTTCGGCGCAGATAGCGCCAAGATTGTTAACGATGTACTGGGTAACCTTAGAAATCATCTGGGCGCAAAATTGGGACTGATTCCGGCTGGAAACTTCGAATTCCTTTGGGTAACAGAATTCCCCATGTTCGAGTTTGACGAGGATGCGAAGCGTTTCAAAGCCATGCACCACCCCTTCACTTCTCCAATGGAAGGAGACCTTGATCTTATGGAGACAGATCCCGGTTCAGTGCGCTCCAGGGCCTACGATCTCGTCCTGAACGGGTCTGAGATCGGTGGTGGAAGCATGCGTATCTATAGGAAAGATGTCCAACAAAGAGTGTTCAAGGCCCTGGGAATTGACGAAGAAGACGCTGAACAGAAATTTGGTTTTCTACTGGAAGCGCTGAGATATGGCGCTCCACCCCATGGTGGAATCGCATTTGGTATAGATCGAATCACGGCCATTTTAACCGGATCAGAATCAATTCGTGATGTAATCGCCTTCCCCAAGACCCAGAGGGCCACCTGCCCGCTTACAGGCGCCCCAACTCCAGTAAACCCGGAACAACTGAAAGAATTGGGCATACGCATTGTCATGAGGAAAGAATGAGACCATCTTATAATTGATGCCATGTCGGGATTACACCCCTCATGGATATTCATAAGCAATGCTTTTTAACATAAGGAAATAGACCAATTTGCTATGTGAAATTTTGAACAAGTTGAAGGAGTTCAGCAATGGCCACATGGGATGCTAAGAAAGGCGTGCTATATCACGAGTTTAACAAGTTTTACAAAGAACGGTCCCTTCGTGAAGTCGACAAACCGAACCTGCTAAGAAACATTTTCCCGTATTCGGAAGTGCCAAAGGTCGATTTTGACTTTGCCATGATCCCAATAAATCCGGCCAGAAATTTCCTAATGACCGATACCACTTTCAGGGACGGTCAACAGGCGAGACCACCGTTTACAGTAGAGCAGATTTCGAGGCTTTTCGATTTGTTGCATAGGTTGTCCGGTCCCCGAGGCATAATCCGGCAGTCGGAATTCTTTCTTTACACCAAGAAGGACAGAGAAGCCGTCGAAGTTTGCAGAAGTAAAGGGTACCAATATCCACAAATTACTGGTTGGATCAGGGCCCAGAAAAAGGACCTGGCTCAGGTCAGGGCCGTAGGATTGACTGAAACAGGTATCCTTACCTCGGTTTCGGACTACCATATTTTCCTCAAAATGGGGCTCGATCGCCGCAAAGCCATGGACAAATACCTGGACATGGTGAGGGCCACTATCGAAAAAGGAATTGCGCCACGATGCCATTTCGAAGATGTGACACGCGCTGATATCTACGGTTTCTGTGTCCCGTTAGCCCAGAAAATCATGGAAATACGTGAAGAGTCGGGCATTGAGATTAAGATTCGTCTTTGCGATACAATGGGTTACGGAGTCACATTCCCGGGTTCCGCCCTGCCGAGGAGCGTTCCAAAACTTGTTCGTGCAATGATTGACGACGCGAACGTCCCCGAGGATCTTCTCGAATGGCATGGGCATAACGATTTTCATAAGGGCCTGACAAACGCCGTTTCAGCATGGCTATACGGTTGCTCAACCGTCAATGGCACACTTCTGGGCATAGGAGAACGCACAGGAAACACCCCTCTGGAAGCTTTAGTAATTGATTATATGTCATTAAGAGGTCACGCCGACGGAATGGACCCAAGAGTAATCACTGAGATTGCTGAATATTTTGAAATGGAGCTTGGCCACACAGTACCGGATAATTATCCGCTGGTTGGACGGTCTTTCAATTCTACAAGCGCCGGCGTCCACGCTGACGGTGTTTTAAAAAACGAGGAGATTTACAACATATTCGACACCGCCAAGATCCTTGGAAGACCTCCTCTGGTCAATATCACCGATAAATCAGGACTCGCTGGAATAGCTCACTGGATAAACACTAAGCTTTCAGTGCCAAAGGAAGAATGGGTAGACAAGTCCCATCCCGCCATCTCCCGTATTTACGATGTCGTTATGGAACAGTATGAAAATGGCCGAGTAACGGCCATGTCGGACAAGGAAATGATGACCCTTGTAAAACGACAACTCCCCGAGCTGTTTATATCGGACTGGGATCGAATGAAGCTTATAGCGCGCGAAATGGCTTACAAGATCGTGGAAACTTTCATATCCTCGCCTCCAATGACGACTCTCGAAGCAAAAGCGATGGAGAAAGCGATGTACGACTTCCTCAGGAAATATCCTTTCATACAATACTGCTACGTTGTTAATATGGAAGGTAAAAAAATCACAGCTAATGTTACTGATATCTCTGAGAAGTCGAAGTTTGTTGAGTTTAAGGAAAACGAGGATTTCTCGGACAGATCATGGTTTATAATGCCAATAAAAGATGGCAAGATCCACGTTTTGGGTCCATTCACGTCCAGGATCACGGGCGCACTATGTATTACAGTCTCAGGACCACTCAGAGACAAAAACCATAAGATGATCGGGCTGTTTGGCGCTGATATAAGAATGGAAGAGTTGCTGAAAGTCGAAAGAGAACTCATGGAAGAACATGGTCTTGAGTTCACTGAAAAAGACATCAGGACATTAACAAAAAAATACAGAGATTAGATTCCCACC
>JACWAG010000023.1 GCA_014874425.1 Syntrophaceae bacterium
ATTGTTCTTATGTTAGCTGTCACGTCTTCACCCACTGTTCCGTCACCGCGAGTCCCTCCTGAAACAAGGAAACCATCCTGATAAACAAGTTCAATGGCGACTCCATCCAGTTTGGGCTCCACGACGTAAGGAACTGGATCTGCCGTTCCCAGGAGTTTTCTAACTCTCGAATCAAAATCTATTAGCTCTCCCACTTCGAAAATATTTGAAAGAGACAGCATGGGGGTTATATGCGTTACTTGCTCAAATCTTTCGAGGGCCACTCCCCCCACCCTCTGTGTTGGTGAATCAGGAGCCAGGAATTCTGGATAGTAGTTTTCCAGTTGCTCTAACTCTTTGAATAACTTGTCATATTCTCTGTCGGAAATCTCGGGATCATCAAGGGCGTAGTACAGATGATCGTGATGTCGGATCAAATTCCTTAGGCGCTCTATCTCATATCGGATGTGTTCCGATCGCTCGATGTCCGGATCTTTTCTAAGGTCCATTACTCTTCACTCAATTATTATTAATGGCTAAACCGTATCGAAAGGAAAATTTGCCATAAACATAGAAAAACAACAATCACCAAAAAAAGACCCCAACGGGGGCCTCTGAATTAAACATTCCCATGGGATCTCTTTAGGTAAAACTAACGAGCCGAATTTACTTTGGCTCGTTAGTAAAGAAAAGTAATCGCATTATTTCTTGGGCCACTGACCTGTGAATGTCACTCTTAGCTCTTTTCCCTTTTCATCCTTGAATAGGGCTGTGCCTGCTTTTACCTCAATGGGGAAGGAGAAATCACCAACATTTTCCCACCATTTTTTTACAACAGCTCCCGCTGTAAGCTTCTTCTCTTGGAGCTTTTGCACATTCTCAGCGGCTACCATCAGGCTTGTGATTGTTGGCAGGGTCTCATTGGTGGTGATGACTTTGAGTTGATTCGTTTTTCCTGCTGGTATCCAGCTATTTTCGTAAGAGAATGCCGTATTAACTTCAAAGCCTTCGAAAGCTGTTGTAAACGACAATTCATCCAACATCACAGGAACTTTATTAGGATTTTTTATGTCAAATACGTAGGCCATATTTAGCATGGCGCCTGCGGCCAATTCTTTACCGGGCTCTTTTTCGTTTTTATATTCAACTCTCGGTTTTACGAAGAAAGGTTGGATGCTTGCGACTTCAACTCTGTCCAGCGTGATCACAGGCGCTTCAAAAGCCAGGCAAGCTGATACAAAAGCCAATGAAATCAACAACGCCGTAGCGAATAAAACTGCCTTCTTTTTCATTTTCCCTCCTTTTGCCACCCTAAGTGGCATGGTTAAGAGAGCCATCGTTTTCTTCGTTTATAATGTTTTACATCACGGAAACTTTTTCGACCGCCGACATCCGTGAGGCCCAAATAGAAATCCCGGATATCTGGGTTCTCTTTTAGTTTTTCCGATGTGTCATCCATTACAATTCGTCCATTTTCCATCACATACGCGTAAGGCGCCACAGTCAGGGCGAGTTTAACGTTTTGTTCCACAAGGAGGATCGGGATTTTTTCTTCTCTGTTGAGCCTTTGAATGATCTCAAAGATTTCTTTGATAAGCAACGGAGCAAGTCCCATCGAAGGTTCATCCAGAAGCATCAGCTTGGGTTGGGCCATCATAGCGCGTCCGATAACGCACATCTGTTGCTCACCACCGCTGATAAATCCGGCCATTAGATTTCGACGTTCCTTGAGTCGAGGGAAATAGTGATAAACCATTTGAAGCCTTTCCCGAATACCCGTAGGTCTCAAATGCCCCCCAACAATAAGGTTCTCTTCAACAGTCAAGTGCTCGAAGACTCGTCTTCCCTCAATTATCTGGATAATACCCCTCCGGGCTATCTCTTCAGCCGGAAGCTTGTGGATCCTAGCACCCAGAAACTCTATGCTACCATCTGTGACTTCGCCCTCTTCATGGATTAGTAGCCCAGAAATGGCCTTCAAGGTAGTGCTTTTCCCGGCTCCGTTGGCGCCCAATAGTGCAACTATGCCATCATGCGGAACCTCTATCGAGACACCTTTGAGGACAAGTATGACTTCATGATACCTGACTTCGATGTTGTTAATCTTCAAGATGCTGTTGTTCTCGGCCACAACTGTCTCCCTTTCAAGCCATGCTGACTCACCCATTTAGGCGTGTCGTCAATTTAGGAGCGCATCGCACTCCCTAATCATGGTTCTACCAACCAAGCCACTTAGGCCATTGTTCTGGAAATTGTTCTTTCATGTTGATTTTTGCGAAAGGAACAATCTTCCCGTCTTTAATCGTGTATAGAGTAACCACGGGTGTTGGACGATGGTCCTTGTCAGTTATGGTATATGGCCCTACGCCAAGAGCGTCTTTGGTGTCAAAAGGATACCAGTCTCTCAGGCTTTCCAGAGCAGCCTTCACAGAAGGACCATCTAGATTACCTTTCTTGTCCGCAATTTTCAGACCTGCCGCTCCAAGTGATACCTTCAGCCAACCCTGCACAGTGTGCACATCCCGTTTGTCCATGGGCACTCCAGGATTGACCTTCTTGCAGTATTCCCGAACCTTGTCCATGTATGGGAAATTATCTTCCAGGAAAGCGCAAGGGGCTGGGACCAGTGTGTTCTCTGCAGCCTTGCCCGCCATTCTG
>JACWAG010000165.1 GCA_014874425.1 Syntrophaceae bacterium
CGAGCGGAACGAAACCTGGACCGTCTTCTTTCCATGCAGGATTCGGTGGAACAAATTTTTTCCCCTCAAAAACCACACCCCAAACATTTGTTGGTTGAAAACTTCACGAACAAAATTGTTGCGGAAATTTTACAGAGAGCCAAGTACCGTCAAATTAAACTGGAAACAAAATTTGAATATACTGGTTCGATTTTTTTCGATCCTGAAATACTGGAAAAAATTTTAACTACACTGATCAAAAACGCTTTTGAGAATACGCCTGATCAAGGTCTGGTCAGGTTCATTTTCTCTGAGCCCAGTTCTGGACATTTTGAACTTAGTGTTCATGATTGTGGTGTAGGTATTCCATTAGAAGATTTAGAGTTTATATTTGAAGGATTTCATCATACTCAGGATACAAACGAATATTCCACTAAAAAACCTTTTGATTTTAATGCCGGCGGCAAGGGGCTGGAACTGTTTCAACTAAAGAGCCTATTGGAATTATATGGCTTTGAATTTGATTTTCAGAGTAAACGCTGTTTGTACATTCCAAAATCGACTGATCATTGTCCCGGTAGGATAGACATTTGTCCACACATAAGAAATTCTCAGGAGTGTTTTGACTCAGGCTACTCCGTCTTCAGAGTTATGTTCACAGGTATGTTGATGTAATATTATATTTAGAGGACATCTGTTGAAAAGATTGAGGACAAAGTTGTTATGAACCAAGATATGTTGACCAGATTGAACCGAATTTTTTATCCGCGTTCCGTAGCAATTATAGGCGCTGGTGTTGACCCGACGAAAGTTGGTCACGCTGTAATGGACAGTATTGTCACAGGGAAATTTCAGGGTAGAATTTATCCTATTCATACCCGGCATGAGCAAATTTTCAATTACCCTGTTTTCAAGGATGTTTCTGATCTTCCTGAAGTTCCTGATATGGCTGTAGTGGCTTTAAATCAGAAAGCGTCTGTTAAAATGATTGAAAAGTTACGTGATATCGGTGTGGCAGGAGCGGTCGTCCTGGCTGGTGGTTACGCGGAAATGGGGGATCAGGGTCGTAGACTTCAGGAAGACCTAAAACATGTGGCAGGACCAATGCCTATAATTGGTCCCAATACGCTAGGTTTGATTAATACTCACGCCAAATTGAACGTTACTTTCTACCCAAGACCTCTCTTCCCGGGAAATGTGTCCTTTTTAAGCCAGAGTGGTGGTATCGGATTGGCTATCAAGTCTCAGGTCCACGACCAAGGATTGGGGTTTTCGAAGTGGGTTGGAGTTGGCAACAGGGTTAATTTGGAATTTCATGATCTGTTGGACTATTTGGGGCAAGATGAACACACAGAAGTAATAGGAATTTTCTCGGAGGGGTCCGGCAACCCAAAGGCGATGATTGAAAGCTTGAAACGAGTTTCTCTAAATAAGCCGATTGTGATTTACAAAGCAGGGCATGGCAAGTTTGCGGATAAGGCAACCATGACCCACACAGGCGCCGCAGCAGGTTCCAGCCGGGTGTGGGAAGGAGCTTTGAAACAGTCGGGTGTTGAGATTGCGCTTTCCGTTAGCGAGCTAGTATCTATATGTAAGGCCTTTTCAATTGGAAATGTCCCCAAAGGCCCAAGTGTAGGGATTTTTACCCATACCGCTGGTCCAAGTATAGTGGCTTGGGACATTCTTCAGCAAGAACCATCTTGCCGTTTGGCTAATTTGAGCGAGAAAACTTTGCAGGGTGTCTCTGACATTCTGGGGCCGTCAGTGCCTGTTGTTTACAAAAATCCTGTTGATGGGGCCGCTGGGGCTTTTCTGACAAAGCCGTTTCACGATATCGCTGAAGTAATTTTAAAAGATCAAGATGTTGATTGTCTCCTGGCCATTTTTTGCGAACACAAAAATTGGCCATATCCCACTAAGGCCCTAATAGACTTACGAAATCATTATCAAAAAACTATCGTAGCATGTTTTATAGGCTCTTTGCATTCCATAGAGCCTGCTAGAACCGCACTCCATGAATCCGGTATTCCTACTTATTGTTCTCCTGAAGAGGCTGCTATTGGATTGAAAAGCTTGATCAGGAGGAGTTTCGAAATTTCTAAACGTTTACAGGTCTGAAACCAGTCACAGCAATGCTTCGTCCGGTAATCCCGCCGTCACGTCGATAAGAGAAGAGTTCATTTTTGTTACATGATGTGCACATTTTTACAATATGAGTGTTCTCCGGAAAAATTCCTAAATTGATAAGCTCTTGGCGATTGATAGCTACCAAATCCAACCGTCTTTTTTTGAAAAATTGGTTAGGGTCCGTGTCGGTTTGGGCTGTAAATTTTTCAGCCCAAGGAATTTGTAAAAATAGTGGTTTTAAGACCGTCTGATCAACCTCATAACAGCACAATCCTATTGCCGGGCCCAAAGCGACTATTAGATTTTCATGATTACATTCGAAATCGTTGATTAGAGTTAAGACTACTTTTCTAGTTATGCGCAAGACCGTCCCTCGCCAACCCGCATGAATCGCAGCCGATATTTGCTTAACCGGATCAATTATTAATATTGGGAGACAGTCCGCTGTCTTGATCGAAGGGTAAAGCCCTGAGTTGACAGCTATAATCGCATCACCAATCATTGTGGTCCTAGGAACATGGTCTACAATTACTATTGTATCCCCATGTTCTTGATCCAATGCGATTATCCCTGAACTTTCAATTCCCAGGTGATTAGAGAATGCACGTAGATTACGATTTACATTCGTTTCATTGTCCCCATAAGAACTTGAAAAATTAAGCGATTCATAGGGCCCTGATGAATAACCCCCATTACGGAATGAAAACGCGGCAATAGCCCCGTAAGATTCAACAGTCTTCAAAATACAGGCTTGGCGGGTTAATCTGATATCATCGTCAGTCTGGTGTGAATTTATCGGAGTCATTTTCGAGAAGTTTTCTTAGAATCTTGTGACTTTTGTTC
>JACWAG010000166.1 GCA_014874425.1 Syntrophaceae bacterium
CATACTCTCTCTTGTTTCCAAACAGAATTAAAAATATCTCAGATGAGTCATATCCGCAAAGGCCCAGATCTAACCTCCAGGAACCTTGAGATATACTCGTGACACCTGTTTGCTAAGAAACGCGAGTAACTGAGGGGTTACTTCTGATCAAGAAGATTTTCTTGACCCGAAGTGTTCAATAGGTTATGTGATATAAGTTTAGGCTGGAAGCGTTTAGTTGCATTAACCAGCCTGTTTGATATCCGACGAAATCATATTCACTTGGGAGAACCCTTTAAAATGATACCTGTTTGCGAGCCGGCCCTTGACGGTCGTGAAGCACAATACGTCCACGACTGCTTAGAAACCAACTGGATTTCCTCGGCTGGGAAATACATCAGCATGTTCGAAGAGAAATTCTCAGCTTACTGCGAGGCGCGTCATGGCGTAGCGTGCAGTAGCGGGACAACGGCAATACATCTTGCCATGACGGCATTAGGAATTGGTGTTGGAGATGAGGTCATAATACCCGATTTTACGCTTATCGTGTCGGCCAATATGGTGATACTTGCCGGAGCTAGACCGGTCCTCGTCGATGTAGACAAGAGGACTTGGTGCCTCGATCCAAAGTTGATTGAAGCTAAAATCACGCCGAAAACGAAGGCCATCATGGCGGTGCACATGTATGGGCACCCATGTGACATGGAAAGCATCATGGCTATTGCCAGAAAACATAACCTTTATGTCATTGAAGACTGCGCGGAAGCTCATGGGGCTGAAGTTAACGGTCGCAAGGTTGGCGGAATAGGAGATGTCTCATGCTTCAGTTTCTACGGGAACAAGATATTGACGACAGGTGAGGGTGGAATGGTCGTCTGCAACGATGACGAGATTGCCAGGCGTCTTAGGTTATACTGCAATCAAGGTTTTCAGGAGCCGAGGTTCGTTCACAACGTGTTGGGATACAATTATCGTCTCACTAATGTTCAGGCAGCGATAGGGCTTGCTCAAACGGAAATGGTCGAACAGAAAGTTGAGAAAAAACGCTGGATCGGGGCAACTTACAACGAGCTTCTTAAGGATTGGCCTCATTTGACATTACCGGTTGAGGAAACTTGGGCAAAAAATGTTTACTGGATGTATGGCGTTGTAATCACCGACAGCCTTGGGCTAACAAAGGACCAGTTAATGTCTATGTTGCGGGAAAAGGGCGTTGATACAAGGGCCTTCTTTTGCCCAATGTCTCTGCAACCTTTATTTAAGGGCTCAGACAGCCGATTTCCGGACACATCAGGAGACTACTCAGTGTCTGTGGATCTCTGGAACCGTGGACTGTATCTGCCTTCCGGTTTACCTTTAACGAGACAGCAAATCGAAACCGTAGTGGAAAAACTGAAAGAGTGTAAACCGCAATAGAGACCGTGGCTCAAAGATTTTTCTTAACGGCCGGTCGAAACCGCGCCGTTTTTTTTGGAGGTGAATAGTGGAAGGAGATCCTCGGGTCTCAATAGTATTGGCGACCTACAACGAACGAGAAAATATTCTCGACACAATATCGAGTATATTTGAGCATGTTAAAGACCCAGTGGAAGTGATCGTCGTGGATGACGATTCTTCAGACATGACATGGAAACTTGTAGAAGACCATAATGATCCTAGGGTGAAGCTAATTCGTAGAGTAGATACCCGTGGGCTAGCGTCGGCGTTCAACAGGGGCATAATAGAATCCAGAGGTTCAATAGTTGGCTGGATGGATGCCGATATGTGTATGCCTCCATCCTTGCTCCCGGCGATGATAGCCAAACTAGATGAATACGACATAGTAGTGGGGTCGAGATATGCGCCTGGTGGAATAGACGATAGGGCCTTTCTGCGTGTGGCCTCGAGCCGACTCATTAACGGCCTGGCTACAAAGGTACTTGGCTACGGAATCAAGGATTATGACAGTGGTTTCGTTATTCTGAAAAGAACAGTATTTGACAAGGTATCCATTATTCCAACAGGTTACGGAGCGTACTTCATGGAATTTCTCTACACGTGTAGAAAAAAGGGACTCACTGTCTACGAAATCCCCTATGTGTTCCGAGACAGGGCTAAGGGGATTTCAAAGTCCGCACCGAGCATCCTAAAATTCTTCCGAACAGGATTGCAATATGTAATCCGTATCTTTACAGCCCGTTTAAGAAAGATCGACTAATGGCTCATGAAATTGTTCTGCCTGGCTTCGAGAGAAATGATGATAGAGGCTTATTCCGTGAGATAATAAATTCCGGTGAATGGAGGGCGATAAACTGGGCGAAGATGCGTCCCGGCGCAACGCTTGGAAACCATTATCATAAAAAGACTGTAATGTTCTTTTATCTCGTTAATGGCTCAGCTAACGTAAGGACTGTCAATGTTAACACCGGTTTGAGAGACGAATTTGAACTGCGTAAGGGACAGGGAGTTTTTTTCCATCCTTTCGAATCTCATATAATAACTTTTGTGGTTGAATCTGAGGTTTTGATGCTAAAATCATTACGTTTTGATCCTGCAGATCCGGACATTGTTCACTATCCTGTTTGATAGATTGTAGACTACTAATTGGAACCTTACGAATACACGACTCTCTTCAAATTTGAAACATCATACTGGTGGTTCAGAGGACTACATGCGATATTGCGCGAAACTCTGCGGGACGCCGGTCTGAGGTCAGGGTTATCTATATTAGACGCCGGGTGCGGGACAGGCCAAAACCTGATTAGTCTGAGTGAGAATAATGACTGTGAAATCTACGGCTTCGACATATCGATTCATGCCGCTTCATTCTGGCCGCAACGCGGTCTGGAAAGAGTCTGTGTTTCGTCTATTAATGAGATCCCTTTCAGGGAAAGATCTTTCGACGCAGTGGTATCTGTTGATGTGTTAGAATGTGAAGCCGTTTACGAGATGGCAGCATATTCCGAGATGTGGAGAGTATTAAAACCCGGAGGCCTAATTGCCATTGTAGTTCCTGCTTATGAATGGCTGCTTTCTGATGAACACCACAAGGCGGTAGGCGCTACGAGACGCTATTCAAAGCGCCGGTTAATTGATTTGCTGAATACGAAGCCGGTAGAATTGATTCGTGTGACCCATCTGTTCGCGTCAGTATTTCCTCTTGTTGTAGCATATAGGGTCCTTCAGCCGTATTGGAAAAGGAGAGCGTCGGACGCTCCCAGGTCTGATCTCAAACCTTTGCCTAAAGTTATAAACGAGACGCTTTTCAATGTCGCCAACATCGAAAAGCGTTTCCTAAAAAGATTTGACTTGCCCTTCGGAAGCTCGATTCTTGCTGTGGCCAGGAAGGCGGATTAATTTTGGGATACAAAGCGTGGCAACTAGGGAATCCTGGTGGATCGCTCTACAGCTTCTATGATTTGCTCAGGCGGCGCCTCAATCACAAGCTTGTCAGTTACCTGCTCACAACGGGAATTCCTGAAAGCGCATGCGTTGTTCTGGAAGCAGGATCTGGGCCGGCTTTTGCGACTTCGATTCTATCGTGCGATGAACGCGTTGGTCTAGCTGTGGCGATTGACATTGACATAGAAGCTTTGAAAGAGGCCAGACTGCGAGATGCGTGCCTCAATGTGGTTGTGGCCGACTTGGAGAATTTGCCGTTTCGGAGTGAATGTATCGGATTGGTCTGGAATAGTAGCACCTTGGAACACCTTCCCACACCTACCTGCGCCCTTTCAGAGATGACTAGAGTAACAATGGCTGGCGGGAATGTGTTTGTCGGAGTACCCAACCTTTACGGCCCACTTGGCTTTCAGAAACTTTTGCCCGAATCATCAATTGGAACCTGGATTGGCTCCACATTCGATAGAAATGAGTTACACTGCTTGATGAAAGAAGTTAATCTCGAACCACAAGATTCTATCTATTATTTTTTCCGCTTCTTTGTTGGGGTAATGGCGCGAAAGGCTTCATTCCCTGGGTCCCTTCCGGACAGTCACGGCAAAAAATGCTAAAGAACACATTCTGTCATATCAATGGCATAGGTGAAAAGAGCGAAAAGAGACTTTGGAACCTCGGTATTCTCAATTGGGATGACGCTTTAGATGCCCGTAACGATGGTTTGGGGATAAGGAATCTGGAAATACTCAGGATTGGGATCCGTCAGTCATTAGGCCAACTCGAACTTGGAAACCCAAATTTTTTTGCGGAATCTTTGCATTCTAATGAGGTGTGGAGAATATTTACCGAATTCCGAGACTCTGTAGCTTATCTGGATATTGAAACGAATGGTTTAGCCGGTTCTGAAGAGTTTATTACCACAATATCCATGTTCGACGGGGCCTCTATAAATTATTACATACGTGATTATAATCTGTATCAATTTAAAGATGATGTCCAAAATTATAAACTGCTTGTTACCTACAACGGGAAATGTTTTGATCTCCCCACTATTGAGAAACATCTCGGCTTCAAATTTAACCAGGCTCATATAGATTTGAGATTTATCCTGAGCAGTCTTGGCTACAAGGGTGGACTGAAAGGTTGCGAGAAAATGATGGGGCTCGATAGGGGGGAACTCACGGATGTGAACGGTTACTTTGCAGTTCTGCTATGGAATGAATACCAGAGACGAACGAATGTAAAAGCCCTTGAAACCTTACTCGCGTATAACATACTGGACGCTGCAAACCTTGAATACCTGATGGTTAAGGCGTACAACGAGAAACTTTTAGATACCCCTTTTGTCACGGAGCATGAATTACCGCTTCCGGCGCCTGTTGAAAACCCATTTCAACCTGATCCGGAAATAATTGATAGGCTTCGGAAAAGGTACATCCACAAATACACTAGTCCAGGAACAGCGCCCGCACATCACTGACTCCAAGGGTATTAATCTTCAGGGATAGGGACGGTTGTTCGCGGTTTATCAGTGCTTCGACTCGTGGTCCGTAGGGTTGGGTGAGCCTAAAGCAGCGTCCAGTTTAATGGCGGCCAAATAGCCGGATTCCGCTGCGGCCTCAATTGTGGGGTAAATCATATATTGCCCCGCTAGAAGGGCCTTCCCTTGGTTGATATCGTTCAGTCTGGCAATAGTTTCGTACGCTCCTGGCCGCATAACAGGATAAGCCTGATCAATCCTTTTAACATCGTGCCCGACGATCTTTGAACCGGCGTCGGGAAAGATCCTCCCCAAATCAGTTACAACTTTTTTGACCAACTCCTCGTCCGACAATCCCTTAAGTTGGTCATTGTCACAGCTACACACCGGAATGTGTGCGCAAATTACCCTTTCCGGGAGTTCACTCAGGCTTTTGTCATATGCTCTCTGCACCCATGATCCATCATAAATATCTGTAAAGACAAAACCATTCCCAACTCCAAGGTCGAACGATTTGTCAAATATTGGAGCGGAACAGAACAAGGCTACGGACGTATAGCCACAGTATTTGATGCCTCCCAGTAACCCTTTTTGTTCGTCATTAAGCAAACTCTTAGCAATTTTTAGCGCTACAGGGGCCGGAGTCGCAATTATAACGGCTTCGGACTCTATGATGTGTTCTGTCCCGCCTTTGTCAACGTAACGGACCTGATAAAGTTTGTCCTTTAGACTTATGTTTGTGACATTGCACTCAAGCCTCGTTTTGTCTCCAAGTTTCTTGACAATGGCTTCGGGCAGTTCCGAAAGGCCATTACTAAAAGTGTAAGCCCCTGATCCTTTTCCTGAAGCCGCTGTTTGTTCGTTAGATTCCAAACTATTTCGGTCTTTATCATACTCAGACGATTCAAATTGAAAACCAATCTCCGGTATAAAACTCAATGCTGATATTTGTTCAAGCCCAGCCCCGAAAACAGCGCGGGCCTGAGAGTTATAAATCTCTGTAAATATGGGTGGAAACTTTTCCTTTTCAAACCAATCGTTAGCTGAAATCTTTTCCAATTTACGCAATTCATCTGGCAGAGCTGAATAAGCGGAATCTCCGTACATCTTGGAAAGTTTCTTGACAGTGTTTACGAAACGCTTGTATTCATCAGCGCTACTTTTCTCGATGAAAAGTTCAGCCATTTCTTTAGTCCCAAAATAGAACCTGCCATCATAATAGAAACCCTGCGATGGTTCTGGTATTTCGAGCGGCTCAAGGGCCATCTCAACGATCATGGTCTCAACGGGCCCTTGAGGAGTTCCAATATAAGCGGGGCCCTTAGGGTAATTAAACCCTCCGAAACTTCCGCTATCTATTATTCCTCCGTAATGGTCGCTCTTTTCAAGAAGCGCTATGTCTCTGTCTTTCAGGAAATAGGCGGCCGTAAGGCCTGCCATTCCGGCTCCCACGATTAGCACTTGTTTGTGTTCCGGTAGCTGCAAATGTTCTGAGACTTGTGCAGGTTGAGTCGTGGTATCCCCAGAGGCGTAAAGACTCGTAGTAGATGAAAATAATAAGGCCAATAGCGTGGCCACCACGAATAGACGCCTGCAAGACGATCCATGAAAATCGGGGCGCTTCTTCCCAACCAAAACAAGACAAAACGATGACATTTTTAGCTCCAGAACAAAATCCCGACAAAATTCAGCATACATCATTCAAAAGGCACTAAAAGCCATCTCACATTTTGGCCAAAGAGTTTCTCAAACGCAAGGAATTAGAAACTACGGACACCGAACTCATCGCCATGGCCAAAGCAGCAATGACGGGTGTCAGGAGTATCCCGAAGAACGGATAAAGCACGCCGGCGGCCACGGGTATACCCAGACTGTTGTAAAAGAAAGCCCAGAAAAGGTTCTGTTTGATAATTTTCATAGTTTGAGCGGACAGATATATTGAGGTAGGGACCAGGTTTAAATCACTTGTCATTAGCGTAATGGACCCGGCTTCAATAGCTATGTCGGACCCGGCCCCCACCGCTATCCCGATGTCGGCTGCGCTAAGGGCAGGGGCATCGTTTATCCCATCGCCGACCATGGCGACAATTCGCCCTTCCTGTTGTAGTCGGCCAATTTCTCCAGATTTATCAGCGGGCAGGACTTCCGACAATACCTGGTCTATTCCGAGGGTTTTCCCGGTAGTCTCGGCAACGAGTCTATTATCCCCTGTAATCATGGCCACCTTTATACCCATCTGTTTCAGTCTTTGCACCGCAGGCGCTGCTGAACTTCGCAACGTGTCGGATATGCCCAAAAGACCAATAACTTTTCCGGCTTTTGACACAGTGACAACTGTTCTTCCCAAGTCCTCGAGGGATTGAAATTTTATATCGACATCGGAGACATCCACATTTTCAGTCTGAAGCAACCTCAAGCTGCCTACCAGTGTGAACTCCCCGTCGACATTACCCCGTACACCCCCACCGGACAAAGAATTGAAATCTTCAACCGGATACAACTTCAATCCACGCTCAGAAGCCATGTCACATATCGATTTAGCTAATGGATGCTCGGAGAGGGATTCGAGAGACGCGGCTACCCGAAGCAGTTCGTCTTTGGTTATTTCACCGAACGTAATCACATCTACAACCTGAGGCTTGCCTTGGGTTAACGTTCCAGTCTTGTCGAATACAACAGTATCCACCTTGCAAACCTTTTCGAGGATTTCTCCGCCCTTGATCAGAATCCCCTTTTCAGCCGCTGCGCCTGTGCCAACCATTATGGCAGTCGGCGTCGCTAGTCCCATAGCGCAAGGGCAGGCTATGATAAGGACAGAGACGAAATTCAGCATAGCTCTGGAGAATGAAGGAGCAGTGGGAAGTAAAATCCACAAGAGGAAAGTCACAACGGCAATCCCAAGCACAACAGGTGTAAACACAGCGGCCACTTTGTCGGCTATTCGTTGTATTGGGGCTTTGGAACCCTGAGCTTCTTCGACCAGTCTTATTATTTGCGCAAGCGCGGTCTCAGCGCCGACTCTGGTGGCCCTAACAGTCAGCGCGCCGGTTTGATTGATGGTAGCGCCGAAAACCAAGGCCCCAGGGCTTTTGCTCACCGGCATACTTTCGCCGGTCAACATTGCTTCTTCGATAGAAGAGAATCCGGACAAAACTTCCCCGTCGGTTGGGACCTTTTCTCCAGGACGCACCTGAAAAATGTCCCCAACTCTTAGAAGTTCTATAGGGATTTCTACAATTTCATCACCTCTGACCAGTCTGGCCACACTAGGTTTGAGAGCGACAAGTTTCTTTATGGCCCCTGTAGTTTTGCCTTTGGCTCTGGCCTCAAGAAAACGTCCGAGCAGGATCAATGTCACAATCATAGAGGCGCCGTCGAAATAGACATATGCTGGGTGACCGGCTTGAGAAAAGAACCCGGGGAATATGGTCACAGCTAACGAATAAAGATAGGCGGATAGGGCTCCAAGGGACACAAGAGTATTCATGTCGGAAGTCTTTTGTCGAGTAGCCTTCCACGCGCCAATCAGGAAGCGGTCCCCGACCCAAAAGATTACGGGTGTTGTAAGGACAAGTTGAAAAAAGTTTAGGGTTGAAGCGCCAAGATCACGCAGAAACGGAAATAAATGGCCCATAGCCAATCCGTGTACGACCAGGCTGATTATGACACCAACAATTAGTTTTACTTTTAGATCGCGTATTTCAATAACTGCGGCTTTCTCGGCAGGGTCCTCACTATTGTCCCGAATCACTCCGAGGAAGTGATATCCGGCGTCTTCAAGAGCGTCTCCAATTGTTCTCAAGTCCAGGCTCGACGAAGCGTGTGACAGAATCGCTCTTGAATTTGCCAGATTGACTGTCGCGTCATCTATGCCCGGTTGAGCTTTGAGTACATTTTCGACTCTTCTGACGCACGAGGCGCACGTCATTCCCCCTACAGATATGATTGTTTTTCCGGCGGGGCCCGAATCCATGACAACCGGTTCATAGCCGAGATCAGTAATCTCTGCCTCTAACTCGGGCCGGTTTATAACTGACGGGTCATACGTTACATTTGCGCTCTCGGTGGCAAAGTTTACTGTAGCCTCCTCGACCCCAGGCAAAGCCCTAAGACCGGTTTCAACACGGCGAACACACGAGGCGCAGGACATTCCCCTGATTTTGATCGTAGCCTTATCCAATTTCGTACCCGTCTTTCACGATCCGTTGACGCGCCTCGTTCGTGTCAACAGGCCCATCATGAATCAGGGTTGCCTCACCCTTTTCCAGGTTAACATCTACTTCCTTGACTCCGTCCAGGGATGATAAAGCC
>JACWAG010000024.1 GCA_014874425.1 Syntrophaceae bacterium
ATTTTAGTGTGTTCTGGGAGGTTTGCTCCTATTGCAGCGCACGGTCAAACCTTTGGGAGTCACCCCGGCAAAGCCGGGGGCTTACCACTTTTTGGTTATGGGCTCCTTTACCGTGACCTCAAGTTCTTGCAGGAAGTTGATTGGGCCGGTCTTGTCCTTGACGAAGCTCAAAACATTAAGAACCCTGAAACAAAACAGGCCAAGGCGGCTCGATCTTTAAAAGCGGACTATCGAATCGCCCTAACCGGGACACCAGTAGAAAATAATATTGGTGATTTGTGGTCCATCATGGAATTTCTAAATCCAAATTTTCTTGGCAAACAAACGGAGTTCAAACGAAAATTCTTTGTTCCTATTCAGGCTGAACATAGTCAGGTAGCCACTGAGCGACTCAAACGCATAACCGGGCCATTTATTCTTAGACGGCTAAAGACAGACAAATCCATTATTTCGGACCTTCCTGAAAAACTTGAAATGAAAGTAATGTGTCCCCTGACAAAAGAGCAGGCGTCTCTCTACTCGGCAGTGATCAAAGAAACGGAAGACGCTCTGAAATCTTCTCAAGGTATCCAGCGTAAAGGGCTCGTCCTGGCCACCCTTTCGAAGCTAAAACAGGTTTGCAACCACCCGGCCCAGTTCCTTAAAGATAACTCTTCGATCCCCGGAAGGTCCGGCAAGCTGTCACGACTCACTGAAATGATCGAGGAAATCATAGAAGTTGGTGAAAAGGCATTGGTTTTCAGTCAGTATGCCGAGATGGGCAAGATACTGCAAAAGCATTTGATGGAAACATTTGGCCGAGAGGCCCTTTTCCTTCATGGAGCTGTGACAAGAACTCAGAGAGACCTGATGGTCGAACGTTTTCAGAACGATGGAGACGGGCCGGCCATCTTTATTCTATCGCTCAAAGCTGGGGGGACCGGTCTTAATCTCACAGCCTCAAATCATGTTTTCCACTTTGACCGGTGGTGGAACCCGGCTGTGGAGAATCAGGCCACGGATAGGGCTTTTCGTATTGGCCAAACTCGAAATGTGCAAGTTCACAAATTCGTCTGCGCAGGGACTATAGAAGAGAAGATTGACGACATGATTGAAAACAAGAAAGAACTCGCCGATCAGGTTGTAGGCGCTGGGGAAGGATGGATTACAGAGTTGTCCAACGAAGATCTGAAGGAACTCTGGAAACTTCGCAAAGAAGCTATAGGAGATTAACATGAGTCGCTGGGACTATTACGGCCACTACACTCCTTCCGTCCCGATCGAAGTCAAAGGCGGAGTCAAATCCCAGAGCAAACGGGGAGCGTTCGGACAGAGCTGGTGGGCGAAACGTTGGATATCTGTTCTTGAAAGTTTCAACATTGGGGCCAGACTCCAGCGAGGGCGCTCTTACGCCCGTCGTGGTCAGGTAGCGTCCATAGACATCTCAAAAGGTTATGTGACCGCCAAGGTCCAAGGCTCGAGGAAAACCCCATATTCTGTAATCATAAACATCAAAACCCTCTCAAGACCTGAATGGGAAAAGATCGCCACAGCCCTCTCGGGTCAGGCGTTTTTCATCGCAAAACTACTCGCTGGCGAGATGCCTGAGAACATTGAGGATGTCTTCCAGGCAGTCAAAATCAGCCTTTTCCCCGAGAAGTTAAAAGACCTTGAGACGGATTGCTCGTGCCCTGATTGGTCCAATCCCTGTAAGCATATAGCCGCCGTGTATTACCTGCTGGGTGAAGAGTTCGACAGAGACCCCTTTTTGATTTTTAAATTAAGGGGTATGGACCGTGATGAACTTCTGGATATGATGGATATGTCATCGGTTTCAGATGATATCGCTCTGGATAAATGCCTGACAGGGGCTGATCAGGAACAGGAGGCTGATACTCTGTTTCCATTTGAACCTCTCCCATGTGCCCCGGAATTATTTTGGCGACGGGTCAAAAGCAGCGACTCAGATGCTACCGAGGTCTCCATCCCAATAAGTCCAGGGGCGCAGGTCAAGAGGCTTGGAGCTTTTCCACTATGGCGTGGTAAGGAGAATTTCCTTGAATTCCTCGAGAGAGTCTACACTAAAGCGTCTCCGGTTGGACTGGAAATATTCCTTGGTCAAAATAGAACCAATGAATCACTTGAGGATCAGCAAGCTCGTTGATTTAGAAAAGCCACTGCCCGAGTTTCGGACCAATACTCTCCATTGTGATCAAAAGCCATGAATCCAACGTGACCACCATGTTTAGGGACTTCAAGGAATAGGTTTGGGTTGGCTTTCGCTTCTTCATAAGGATAACAAGAGGCCGAAAGGAATGGGTCATCCGCTGCGTTGATCAGCAGGGTAGGAACTGAGATGTTTGGGAGAAACGGACGGCATGAAGACTTTTCATAGTAATCATAAGCGTCCTTGAACCCGTGCAAAGGGGCCGTATACCTGTCATCGAACTCTTTTAGCGTCCTGATTTCTTCGTAACCTTTGAGATCAATTTTTTCGGGAGCCATTAAAGCCTTTGCTTGCATCTTTTCATGTAGCATTTTGAGGAATCTCTTCAAGTAGAGGCGATTCATTAATGCGCTTATTCGTATCGAACTCGCCTTGAGGTCACATGGCACGGATATCGTTACAGCCGCTCTGATAATTGGTGGTGTCGCTTCGCCCTGTTCACCCAAGTATTTCAAAATTACATTGGCGCCAAGGCTCGATCCCACGAGCGCCAGTTCGGAATACCTAGAAAGTCCGGACACATGGCGGATAACAGTTTGTAGGTCCCCTGTTTCACCGCTGTGATACATCTGTAGGCGCCTGTTCGACTCACCTCCGCATCCCCGAAAATTGACTGCGAGCGCATCCCATGCGCTTCGGTTTAACGCTCTGACCATACCCATCATGTACGACCGGGTGGAATTACCTTCGAGGCCATGCAATACAATTGCCAGTAGCTTTGAACCGACTCTGGACCAATCGAGATCTAAAAAATCTCCATCCGGAGTGTCGATTCGCTCTCTTTGATAGGTTACGTCCGGGACCTTTCTAAAAAGTGTCGGGATTACAGTTTGTATGTGAGTATTTGAACAAAATATCGGCGGTTTATATGTGGATTTAGCAATTACAGGCATAGATCCATGCCTCCGTGATCTTCTTTAGGTCAAAAAGTTTGATCATTTCTTGTCTTTCAGTAAAGATTTCAGACAAGCGAAAGGTTTGTATGTGGACGAGGACTCCTGATCCTCGTGAAGAACGTCCTCCTCAAGATAACGCTGGTGCTCCATATCATGACAGTAAATGCAAAGAAGCTCCCAGTTACTTCCGTCAGGCGGATTGTTTTCGTGGTTGTGGTCCTTGTGATGGACCGTAAGCTCACGGAGTTTCTTCCCGGAAAACTCCCGTCCGCATCGACCGCAAATCCGGGGGAACATATTAAGAGCTTTCTCCCTATAGGTAGTCTCTCGAAGCTCCTGGCTGCGCCTAGCTTCCGAAATAACCTTATCTAGCCTGCTGGTTTCAGCTCGTGGTTTTCTAGAAACCATATCCATACACTCCAGTCCAGAATTTTTCAGACCTGTTCCTGCAAGAGTTGCTATAACAATGGCCGTTTTAAGACTATTAAGGATTCTAGTCGCTTAAGCTGATCGCCATATTTGGCGTCCCCAAAAATCGGGCCGCATTGTTGAAGTTCAACCATGCCGGCCGCCAGTTTCAAGGCAAAATTGAAACAGGTGTTTTCTTTACAGACTTTGCAGTTAGTCTTGGGAAGCAACCGATATAGTTCGAGGGGCTGAAGGTTTTCGTGAGTAACAGTATCGGGCTCTATTTCGGAGCGTCTCTCCCACACGTCATTAACCAGCCTAACAAGGTGATCTATAACCTCTTTGGCCTGCTCTCGAGTATCGAGATGATCCGCGGCTATTCTGTCATGCCAAAATCCAACTTTATGGTCATCAAGACGCCATGAAAAAACCGGACCATCGATGAAATAGGTCCCATTTTTAAATGTAGAGTTCAGATAAGGTAGGACTTCTCGAATATCTACAGGGAGATGCGCTATAGCTTCATATTCAAAAACTTCGGCGCTGTGGTCCGCCACTTCGATTTCAAGATTGTATGATTCTATAAGCATGAAAACTCCTAAGATACAAATTAATCAATTGTTTTGTTACTCGCAACGTGTCTTGGAATTTTTACCCGCCCGCCGCAGAACTTGATTCTATACGATCTTATGATTCTTGATATGTTATATTATAATTGCGTTTGAAAGTTAATAGGACAATATTTTTTTAGGGATGGAGAAAGCCGGATGAGGATATTGCTGATTTCAGTGAACACGGAAGAAATCTACATGCGCACATGGCCGCTAGGGTTGGCTTGCGTGGCAGAGTCCGCAAGAGCGGCAGGGCATACGGTTGAATTTTTGGACCTCATGCAAGCTGATGATCCTAATGCTTCCGTCCAAAGAACTATAAAAGAAATTAACCCTGATGTGATTGGAGTATCTGTCCGAAATATTGACAGCCAGAAGATGACGGACCAAGGCTTTTTCCTAGATACGGTTAAAGAAATTGTGGTGTGCTGTAGATCCGTGACTAAAGCGCCTATCGTTCTAGGTGGAGCGGGCTACAGTATTTATCCGGATAGTCTACTGGAATATCTTAAAGCGGACATGGGGATACAAGGAGAAGGGGAAACAGCGTTTATCGAGCTAATTAATCGACTTGAACGGGGCACTGAGCTAGTTGGCGCACCTGGACTGTATCTCCTCGGACTGGGGCTATCGGGACCACGACATTTCGAGAAAGACCTGGACAATCTACCGCTACCCAATGTGAATTCATTTGCTGATTCGGTTTCCCAAGGTGAAGAATTCTGGCTGCCTGTTCAGACTCGTCGGGGTTGCCCCATGAATTGTTCCTATTGTTCCACAGGATCAATCGAAGGACGCCTTCTTCGAAAGCGCTCTCCTCAGAAAGTTGTAGACTGGCTACTGGAATGGCGTAAAGCAGGAGTCAAGCAATTTTATTTCGTGGACAATACTTTCAATTTACCCCCTTCTTATGCTGGAACTCTGTGCGGCGAGATAATTGAGAAGGGCCTGAACGCTTCGTGGCGCTGCATAATGTACCCTGTTAGAACCAGCGACAAGCTTATTCGCCTGATGGCCGAATCAGGATGCAAAGAAGTTTCCATTGGATTTGAGAGCGGTTCCACACTGATCCTGAACTCAATGAACAAGAAATTCACCAATGATGATGTTCGTTACACATGTGATCTGCTGGCAAAATATAGGATAAGGCGAATGGGATTTTTGCTTTTGGGTGGCCCTGGCGAAACAAAAGAAACTACCCTTGAAAGTTTGCGCTTTGCCGATTCCTTGAATCTCGAAGTCCTGAAACTCACCGTGGGAATTCGAATTTATCCACAAACTATTCTCGCCGAAACCGCTGTAAAGGATGGAATAGTCTCTCCGGATGACAATCTCCTCGAACCTCGATTCTACCTGGTCCCAAGTTTACAGGGCTGGATAAGAGGTGTCGTAGATGAATGGATGTCTTCACGCCCCAATTGGGTAAGTTAGGCTTCACATTCAGCCATTTTGTGGTCTAAAGATTAAAAGCTAGCCGATTCAAACGCTACTGTTCCTTTTGACGCTCACGTTGATGGCTATGTTTGATTCCATAAAAGCAATAGATGCTGAATCCTAATGCCAGCCAGCTTACAAGTCTCAACCAGGCTTCCCACGGAAGGCTTAAAGCGAGCAACAGGCATGATACCAGCCCCAATACCGGCACAAAAGGAACCCATGGGGTCCTGAAAGGCCTGGGCATGTCTGGGTGTTTGTAACGCAGAACTAAAACGCCGGCGCATACCATGATGAAAGCGGCAAGCGTCCCGATTGAAACGAGTTCGGCCAAAATGTCAACGGAGAGGAGGGAAGCCAGTATGCCTACAGCTAAGCCTGTGACCATGCTGGTGTTGGCTGGAGTGCCAAAACGAGGATGGGCTTTGGAAAAAAACGCCGGTAAGAGGCCATCATGGGCCATACTGAAGAAGATACGCGCCTGTCCCATCAAAAGGACTAAAATTACGGACGTCAAGCCGGCTATAGCGCCGAGTTTTACAAAAACTGCCAACCAGCGAATGCCCGTAGCGTCGACAGCCAATGCCACAGGATTGGCCACGTTGAGTCTCGAATAGTTGACCATCCCTGTCAAAACCAGAGCGAACAGAACGTACAGTACAGCACAGAGAGCGAGCGAACCTAAAATCCCTATCGGCATATGTTTTTGGGGATCCTTGGCTTCCTGAGCCGCTGTTGAGACAGCGTCGAACCCCACATAAGCGAAGAAAACAACTCCCGCGCCTCTTATCACCCCAGACCAGCCAAACTGACCATATTTACCCGTATTAGGCGGAATAAACGGAACCCAGTTGTCAGTCTGGATGAACCTTATCCCGACGATAATCACCGCCAATATTACAGCTAGTTTGACAATCACTATCGCGGTGTTGAATATAGCTGATTCCCGAATGCCCTTTACCAGAATAATAGTTACGAAGAGGACAACCAAAGAGGCTGGTAGATTACATATTGCTGTGGTGCGAGGCAAGGTGTCTGGGGAGATGCCAACTTGCTGAAGGCGTTCGATATAAAAACCTAGCTGATACCAGCCCTCAGAAGCCAAAATGCCCATCTGTCCTATTAACTTATTTGACAAAAATACAAACTGTGTTCCCGGAGGCGCGGAAAATTCTGGGGGCACATTTAAGCCTACCTGATGAAGGAAACTAACAACGTAACTCGACCAACCCACAGCAACGGCTGACGCTCCTATAGCATATTCAATGATCAGGTCCCATCCGATAAACCACGCGAAAGCCTCACCCAGAGTGGCGTAAGAATACGTGTAGGCGCTCCCGGCGACGGGGATCATGGAAGCGAATTCAGCGTAACATAGACCGGCAAGGCCACTTACTATCGCTGCCAAAATGAAGGAAATCACGATCCCGGGGCCGGCGTATTGAGCTGCCGCCTGCCCGGTCAGGATGAATATACCGGCCCCGATAATAGCGCCGATCCCGATTCCCAGGAGGTCAATAACGCCAAGCGCCTTCTTAAGGCCACTACCGTGTTTCGCCTCCGCTTGAAGGGTCTCAATATCCTTTGTTCGGAGAAGTTTTTGGGATAAACTGGAAAACTTCACAAAATACCTGAAAACAAAAATATGATAACTGTGGGAAGATTAGAATTATCAAACACCCGCTAGCCATGATATTTACCATATGCTTCTAAAACATGAAATATATTAAATTGCTTGTGGTTCAGGGCAACTGCCATGAAATGTCAAAAAGTGAAGTACCAATGGTTCGGCGTTGGTGACATCAACGGCTTTTTTGGCTTGATGTTCGACAATATAGCCGTGCTTTCATTCCTTGCGGGCACGTTGATTCTTGGCTTTAAATTTCCTGCCGATGTCGTTTACACACGAATGATTCCGGGGACTACTCTGGGAGTGCTCTTTGGTGACCTTGTCTACACATGGATGGCTTTCAGGCTTGCAAAGAAAAGTGGGAGCACGGCAGTTACCGCCATGCCTTTAGGACTCGACACTCCATCGACTATAGGGCTTGCCATAACCGTCCTTGGCCCCGCCTTCATCGCTCTGAAACAAGCCGGTGAGACAGCGGAAAACGCCGCCATCATGACGTGGCATATCGGAATGGCTACAATGGTAATGATTGGCGTTCTAAAAGTCATAATGTCTTTCGGCGGCAATTGGGTTCAAAGGGTAGTTCCAAGGGCCGGATTACTAGGCTCACTTGCTGGAGTGGGACTAGCTCTTATCGGTTTCATTCCGCTTGTCGACATTTTCGGGTTGCCAGTGGTAGGGATGCTTTCTTTAGGCCTAATGCTCTACACTTTCGTGGCCAGGGCTTCTCTTCCTGGAAACATTCCCGGTATATTGATCGCGATCGTAGGGGGGACCCTTCTTTACCATCTCACACAGTTCGTGGCTCCAGAAGCGCAGACTGCCCATACTTATATAAAACCTGTGTTACAATTTCATTTCGGATTACCATTGCCCAATCTCGGATTTATCGATGGAATCAGCCCAGCCATTAAGTTTTTACCAATTGCTGTCCCGTTCGCTATTCTCACTGTAGTGGGTGGCATTAATGTTACAGAAAGCGCTCGTGTCGCCGGTGATAATTACAGCGCTCGTGAAATTCTTCTAACTGAAGCTCTTGCCACACTGCTTTCCGGAGTTTGCGGAGGAGTCGCTCAGTCGTGCCCTTACATCGGCCATCCTGCGTATAAACGTATAGGAGCCAGGGCTGGCTATACAGTGTTGACAGCCATATTTATCGGCTTAGGCGGAATATTCGGCTATGTTTCTATGATCCTTGAACTTATACCCAGGGCTGTGCTTGCTCCTATAC
>JACWAG010000167.1 GCA_014874425.1 Syntrophaceae bacterium
AGCAAAAGTTGACTGGACTATGCCGTCTTTTGACGGGTGGGACAATAGCAATATGGCAATGTTTTCGGGCGATTTTGAAACTATGGGCCGTGTAGAAAGATATCACCATGAGGCCGCTCTAAAGTTGAAGGCGCGAAGGATTGTCATGGGAGAATGTGGACACGCTTTCAGGGGGGCGGCATACGATGGACCAAGATGGTTAGGCTGGCGTCAACCCCCAATCCCTCTTATTCATGCTGTTGACTTTTATCATGAGCTGATCGCAACAGGCAAAATAAAGATCGCCAAGAAATATAAGACCCCTGTCACTGTACAGGAACCGTGCAACATCGTTAGAGGCAGGGGCTTGGGACAGAAACTCAGAGAAATAATTGCGGCCACATGTGAGGATTTTAGGCCTCCAGAACCCGATTTCGAGCACAACTATTGTTGTGGCGCTGGTGGTGGAGTTATTAACTGCGGACCTCCATGGAAAACATCTCGAGTTAAGGGAAACCGAGTTAAGGCTAAACAGTTAGCCAACACTAAGGCCCAAATAATCATCACGCCATGCCACAATTGTCACAGCGGCATCGAGGACATCATCAGTGGTTACAAGCTGGGCATGCACGTGAAGTTCTTTAGCGAGATACTTATGGAAGTAATGGAAATCCCGGAGGAACTGAAAGCTTAACTGGTGAACGCGTTCCATTCACCAAATGCCCGAGGAAAAGGGAGTGGATACATGAGTAGGAGAAACCTGAAAATAGCCTTAGTTATGCTCACGATTGGAGCCTCGATCTTTATCGGAGGGACAAGAAATATCCACTCCATGTCTCCGGAAATCGATGGCCCTAAACAGACGCTGAGCACGCCTATAATCATCGACCACAAGGGCAAGGCCGCCAAGTTGGATCGTGCTCCGGTAGTCTTTGATCACGATACACATACCAAAGTCCTCCTCAAAGACAATCCAGACAACTGCGCATTGTGCCATGTACTCAAAGAAAAGGATCCATCTTTTGGGATGTCCGAAGTCCGAGTATTCAAGTTCCCGAAGAAGGCTGTCGACATGAACGACAAGGCCGCCATCATGTACGGCTACCATAACGAGTGTATAAGCTGCCACAAAAAGATGCGATCAGAAGGTAAAAAGGGTGGGCCTGAAATTGGTATGTGCGGCAAATGTCATAATCGGAAGGCCAAACCGCGAAAAATCTCGTGGTCCTGGAAGCCGATATTCAATTACAAGGACCACGCAAAGCACGTCGAGACAGTCAATAAGCTTCAGGACCCTACCAGCTTTAATACTGCGGGTAATGTTCCAGTAGAAGGAACGTTAAAAGAAACTAACAAGAATTGTATGATCTGCCATCATGTTTATGACGAAAAACTGAAAAAGCTCTACTACAAGAATGACACGGAGAATGAGTGTTCGGCCTGTCACAAATCGATTAGTCAAAAAGGTGTTCGCTCCATTGCGGAAGTATCCCATGCCGCTTGCATAGGGTGTCACATGAAGGTGGCCGAAATAATCTCAAAAGACCCTAATGCTCTTTTTCAAAATGATAAATCCAAGGCGCAGAAGAAAAAAGCGGGGCCAACAGATTGCAAAGGCTGTCATGGAGAACACAAAACTATTCCTCTCAAGGAAATAGCTGCCATACCACGTTTAGAACGTGGTCAGAAAGACATTATGGACCTTCCTGCTCTTGAAAAATCTGAAACTAAAAGCGCTCCCAGTTCCGGCTCGAGGATGCTAGCTGTCCCCTTTAATCACAAATCTCATGAACCAAGGGTCCAGTTCTGCAACTCGTGTCATCATTACTCATTAGAGAAATGCGCCAACTGCCATACAACAACTGGAGATTTAGCCAAGGGAGGGGGAATCACCTATGAACGGGCGTTCCACCTTGCTACAGCTAAGGAATCATGTGCGGGGTGCCATGTAACGGTCATGAAGACAGACAAATGCGCCGGATGTCATCAGTGGATTCCTGCAGAGCTACCCAAATCTTCTTGTCCTGTTTGCCACGCGGGGCCATCAGGCGGCAAACTCGCTGAACTCCCACACATTACACTCACTACGGACAAGGAGAAGTTTCCGGAAAAGGTTGTAATAAAAAGCCTAGAGAAAGAATTTCAGCCGGTTGATTTTGCTCATAGCAAAATAGCGAACAAGCTCAACTCCATTAGCAACGATAGCACGCTGGCAAGTACTTTTCACGCTACACAAGGTGAAATGGCCATCTGTTCAGGTTGCCATCACCGGGTCAAATTCAGCAAGAATCAACCCGCCAAATTTCCACCCTGCGCTACTTGTCACAGTCGCGCATTTGACCCTAGGGATCCTGGCCGGTTGGGACTTCTGGGGGCGTACCATCGCCAATGCATCGGATGTCACGAGGCCATGCACGGGAAACCATTAGCTCTGGAATGCGTCAAATGCCATGCCGAAAAAAAAGGCGTGAAAACAGACCAGTTGATACCCCCGCTTGAAGTTAATGGTAGCCACGCTGGCGCCCCGGTTCATAAAGGAGAATAAAATGCCACAAACTCTACTTGATTTGTACTCACTGACCAAGGGAACCGAATACATAGTTATCGGCGTATATCTTTTGCTCTTCATCTCTTTTTGGAGATTTCTCACATACAAAGACAAGCACTGAAGGGTTCACTGAGCGTTGCCCAAGAAAAGCGGAACCAAAAAGGAGATGGTTAATTATGGATACAAGTAGAAGACAATTTATGAAGGCCGTAGCTGGTCTTGGTCTATCAGCAACACTCGGCGGCGCCGGTATAGCCAGGGCTGACACCCATGAACTTCCTGGATTACCAAACCAGTTTGGTGTCCTGGTAGATACAACTGTGTGTATTGGATGCCGCAGGTGCGAATGGGCATGTAAGGAATGGAACAAATTGCCCAACCAGATGGATCTGAAAGAATACCAAAAGGATCAGAATGTATTCCAAGCTTTTAGGCGCACTAGCGCAGACACATACACAGTAGTAAACCGTTTTGAAAACCCAAGGGACCCGTCCAAACCTATTTATGTAAAGAAACAATGTATGCATTGCTATGAGCCGGCTTGCGCATCCTCCTGTTTTGTTCAAGCTTTCACCAAAAGACAGATTGGAGCGGTGACTTATAATCCAGCAGTTTGTGTAGGTTGTCGATATTGTATGGCAGCGTGTCCATTTGAGATTCCGGCTTATCAATATTACAACCCTTGGACTCCACAAGTTACTAAATGCACATTTTGTTTTGACAGGATTTCAACGGACGGAGGAGTTCCTGCTTGCGTTGCAATATGTCCGGTTGAGACCATGACGTTTGGCAAACGAACCGACCTCATTGATTTGGCCCACAAGAAAATCAGGGACAATCCTGGAAGATATGTAAACCATCTGTATGGCGAAAATGAAGTAGGTGGCACGAGTTGGATGTACCTATCCGCTGTTCCCTTCAACAAAATTGGATTTAGGACGGATTTGGGTACCACTCCTATACCGACCTTATCGAAGGCGTTTCTTTCCGTCGCGTCTCCAATGTACATAGTTTTCCCCGCTCTAGCCGTAGGTTTATACACTTTTGCCAAACGCCGTGAATCCGTTTGCAAAGATGAAATTACCGAGGCGTTAAAAAAGAAGGAGGGCAAATAATGGAAGCAAAAGTTGAGATCGTACAACCCTCCTGGGTTGAAGAACAGCTCCTATTGGGAATGAACTGGCGAGACTATTTCAAAAGTAATCTCACTCCGTTTAACGCGGTAATGGCAATTATCTTGGCCATAGGAATTCCCGTCATGGTTTATAGGATTTTCTTCGGCCTTGGTCCTTCAACTAACCTCTCAGATTACAATCCATGGGGGTTATGGATCGGGTTTGATATGTTGGCTGGAATCTCAGTAGCTTCTGGAGGTTTTTGTATTGCAACGGCAGTTCATATTATGGGTATGAAAGAGTACGAATCTATGGTCCGTCCTGCCCTGGTCGCAGGTACACTTGGTTATTTGTTCGCTGTCATAGGTCTCCTGTTTGACCTTGGAAGATATTACCGCGTATATTTCCCGTTTTTTGTGTCTCCGGGACCGAATTCTATTCTCTTCCTGGTAGCGCTTTCGGTAGCATTGTATCTTCACTGCCAATTTTTTGAGTGGTGTCCTGCAATATTTGAGTGGCTAAACTTGAGAAAACTTCGCCGATGGTGGATAAAAGGGACTCTTGGGTTCTCGATTGCCGGACTACTCTTAACCACAGGGCATCAGTCTGCTCTCGGGTCTCTGTTTCTTCTTATGCCCAGCAAAGTCCATCCTCTTTGGTATTCCGATTATCTTTCCATACTTTTTTATGTTTCCGCTATTTACGGTGGAATCACTATGGTAATAATTGAAAGTATGATATCTCATCGAGTGTTCGCCGACCAACTCCACGGCGACGACCCTGGTCGCTTTGACAGGCTGACTTTGGGCCTCGGGAAGGCCGCCGCTGTGGTGCTTTTTGCTTACCTGGGTTTAAAAGTTCTAGATCTGGCGCACGGTTACAAATGGAGTTATTTGGCGACACCTTACGGATATTGGTATTTGTTCGAAGTTTTGGGATTTGTTGGTATCCCGGCATTGGTGATGATTTACGCGGTTCAGAACAGCAGGCCCGTTATGGTGCGAGGCGCCGCCATTGCGGCAGCGGTTGGTGTCCTTCTCAATCGGGTGGACATAACTATTGTGGCTTTCAATTGGCACTTACCATGGGAATATAGATACGTCCCAAGCTGGATGGAGGTAGTCATAACAATAACCATTATATCGATCGGTTTGCTGACTTTTCGTTTTATTGTAAACCGTATGCCTATTTTGCATGAACACCCGAATTTTGAACCGGAACACCTCTAAATGATGTTTTCGGAGGAGTCTTCCATGCCCAAGAAAATTCTAGTAGTGGACGATGAACCTCATTTGGTGAAATACCTGACCACGTTTCTTGAAGATTCGGGTTACGTCACCTGCTCCGCCTCGAATGGTGAAGAGGCGTTTGAGGTCTTGAAGAGAGAGAAACCTGACCTGGTCACATTAGACCTGCAAATGCCTAATGAAACCGGTACTCGGTTTTACCGTAACATGACAAAAGATAAGTCATTCAAAACTTTACCGGTTATAATTATTAGTGGCCTCCCAGGAAGACATTTGGCTGTATCTAAACCATTCGCCGTCTTTGATAAGCCCATTGACAGGGACGCCTTGCTGGTCGAGATCAAGAAGGCCATAGGGTGAGGCAAAAATGGGGGAAATGGCTATTTAGTTAATTTATTATATTAACTTTCCACACGAATTTAGTCCAGATTTGTTATCGACATAGACTTCCAGGGGGACTGGTCTACCAAACCGATCCCCTGTTCGGTTTTGAGGACGAAGAGTTAAAATGTCGGATCTTCCCAACTATGACTGGAAACGCATGCTCGACGCTCTGCCCTGTTACGTAACGCTTCAGGACCGAGGACTCAGAATTTTGTGGAGCAATAATCTTCATCGTCAGCATTTTGGTTCACCCAAAGAAAAGACTTGCCGGAAAATTTATAAGATTTCAGCATCACAATGCTCTGAATGCATTGTAAAGAAAACGTTTGAAGATGGAAAAATCCATAGCCGGGAATTGCTATTAACCCCGAGGAACCAGCCCCGGGTCAGCGTAATAGCTCATTCATCCCCTTTCTATGACGAACTTAACAGATTGGTTGGGGTGATAGTGACTTCAGTCAACATTACTTCTGTTAAGGAGATTCAAAAACAGCTTATAATGGTGGGACAAACCGTAGCGGGGATGGCGCATAGTATCAAAAACATAATGATGGGACTTGATGGTGGGATATATATAGTCAACAGCGGAATTAAGATAAATGATCAGAAGGAGATCAAGGATGGTTGGGAAATAGTTTTACTGAATTTTGAAAAACTGTCTCATCTGGTCAAAGATATACTTTATTGTTCGCGTGAGAGAGAACCCAATTTTAAACTGATAAATCCTAACACTGTTGTAACGGAAGTATTCAATCTGTTTAAAGACTTAGCCGCTAGGTACTCAATAGAGATACGTCTCGACCTGGATCCTACTCTGGAACTGGCCGTTGTGGACCCGGAAGGACTCCATACAGTTTTAACCAACCTGGTAACTAATGCTATGGATGCCTGCAAGATGGACTTGTGGAAAGACACTCATTTGCTCGAGATTCGTACTCGAAAGGGGTTAGACGGTTCAGTCATCATCGAGGTAGCCGACAACGGGTTGGGTATTGACAAAGATCTCAAACACCATGTTTTCGAGGACTTCTTTACCTCCAAAGGAGACAAGGGTACAGGCCTTGGACTCATGGTGACTCAGAAGATAATGAAAGAACACGGTGGAAACATTACATTCCGGTCTCGGCCTTCGCAAGGAACCACTTTTGTGGCTACTTTTCCACACAGGGACCTTGAATCTAACCATTCTTAGTTATTTCAAAATATTGAATAGGGCGGGGTCCGGCGCTCATGGAGCGCCGGACGAAAAATGGGCTATTTCTTTGCGGCCGCGGCTCGTTTGGACGCTTTCAAAGGGTTGATTTTCTGAGCTTCTTCAACCTTCTTTTTTTCAAGGTGCGTTGCGAAATTACAATCGCCATTCCCCCATTTGGTAGCAGGTGTGGCTGCTACCAGACAGTAAATGCCGTCCTCGAAGCTTGATGTTCTATTGCATCCCTGGCATTTATCAACGACGGTGAGACAGCGTCCGCCAGTGAAGCCACAACCTTTTTTTGTCATGAACGAACAATTAATGCCTTTTCTAACAGTATCGCAGTGCATATTTCGATCCTCCGGTGGAAGTTTGGACTTTTCAAACAAGCAAGTTCACACTAAAATTTTAGATTTTACAAACAAATGAGTGTACATACAAGCTCAAAGTTCCCAAAATAATTCGGGCCCTGAAAATTTCTCATCAAATTGAGCTATTGGTCCCGTCAACCTCTTTTCATTGCTCCTTCCCGCGTCTATCCCGAATCGAAGTCGAATAAGACAGGGCCAGCAGAATGGAGTTGAATTTCGTCTGTGACGTATCCCCTCGTGAAGTAAGAACAATTGGAGTGGTACCAGGCCCCGCTGTAATTATTCCACCTATATCAATCATGAGTCCTAAACTGCCCATAGTTTTTGAAAGCATCTTGTACAATACGTTGGCGGTATTTATTTCGGTAGCGACCAAACAGTTCGCATCACCCAAAATTTTACCCTGATAATGCTTTTCCTGAGCCACTTCAGGGGCAGTAGCAAGATCGAATGACAGCGGACCTTCCACAATCAATGGCCCATACTTCTGCTCCAGGTCTTTGGCCAAAGCCTCTGTTTCCGCAGCGACCAAAGTCGAAGGAATGGCGGACGTCTCCTTTTCTACCGCTGTAATTATGGCAAGCTTTAGAGGCAGATTGGGGTTTACTACGCGTCTGACAATATCAAGCTGATTCTCGATTGCACTTAGCAAGGCGGGAGCGCTAGTAAAAGCGGGATTTACTGCGGCGTCGGAGAGGGCCAGAAATCGCTTGTCCGGGAATACAAACAAGCCAGTGAAAGTGGCGAGCTTGTGCTTAGTAGGATTCGTAGGGTCAACTCGTGCAGGGTCGTTTTTGTAGATGGATAAGGCGACACGGAGGATCGCCGCTGTGTCTATGCTTCCTTTCATTATGATGAAATCGGGATGTTCGACCAGGAATTTCCCGAATTCTTCGGCCATTGACTTTTTCTTTTCATCGTAGTCGGCCGCTAGCGGATCAATTTGAACCAACTGTATGTCAGGATCATTGACCAAAGACAAGGGGGCTTTAGATCTTTCAATGGCTGAAAGGATGTCACCTTGATCCCCAATTAAAGCCAGATTTCGTATAAGGCCGTATTCCCGCGCGTTTGCCACAGCAAGCAACGCATCCTCATTGTCTGCGCCCACAAGAACCAGATTTGCGGGTTTTATCGTCCCGTTTTTTATTTCACCCGTCACGTCGTCAAGAAGTGAAGAGAAGGAGAACGTCTCCACCAGAGTTCCAGCGGACCCCAGGACTTGCAACGCCTGTTTCATGCTGCGAGTCTCGAAACCGTAATTCAACCGGCTTTCGCCCTCGGCAGGATTTACATACATCTCGAAAAGATGATTCGCTATAAGATATTCGTGTTCCAGGGAATCCAGACATAGAACAGGGGTCAGGGGATTGTCGATCATGTTTCTAATTTTTACGAAAAGCTTGTGAAAATACGGATCGCTGGCTCTCATACTGGTGATGACAATAAATTGAGGGCGTTCGGAGGGGGAACCGGAAGAGCACATTTCAAGGGCCATTGCTGTGCTTTTGGCATATGAGTCAACCACGTGGTTCAGGGAATCGGCCAGTTTCCTCGAGATTTTTCCCGACTCGATAATCATCAGAAGTTCGCATACTTCCAGAACTCCTGTTCCCATGTCCAGAGAGGCCAGTCTAAATTGAGGCGGGATTACGAATTTTTCCTTTTTTAAATAATCAACGATCTTCGAAAAATCAAAATTGATAAGAATTTTGTTTGCGTCCTGAGCCGGCAGCTCTCTAACAATACGTGGGCCAATTTTCCGTACCACGGATGCGAACAACTCGTCCAGCGTTAGGACCAACAAGTTGAGTTCGTCCTGTTTCACACCTTTCAATTCAGAAAGGATCGCTGCCACTGATTTCAATGGTGTTACTTTTACGTAACCTTTTAAACCTTGCTGCAACGCTCTTGATTCCGGCCGAAAGAGAAAATTCAGATCATGAGAGGTAAGAGTTGAAAACGAAAGGGGGCTACACAATGAAGCGTTTACAGTCGCTTGTCCCCTTTGACTCCGAAGAAGCTGAACCAACTCATAGGCGATGAGCGCTCCACGATTCAGTGAACTGTTATGCAGCCTTTTCCAGGATTCGTCGCGTAGTTTTTCAGTAAGCACGAATATTCCATCAGGAAGCGGGCCTAGATCGCCGCCACCACAAACCACATCGGTTACGTCAGTCAGCTTGACACCGTTCTTTACGAGAATATTTATTATTTGGAGAGCCAGTCCCTCTGGAGAAACCCCATAAGTCCTGAAGTCTATCTCGCTCCGGAATAATACAGAGAACCCCTGCACAGCAAGGACGTATACGGCATATCGCTTGGCAATTATTGCTACCGTTTTCCTTCGGCGAAGTTTGGCGAATGCACGAAAAACAAACTGTTTACTAAGTTCGGGGGCCTTTCTACGAACCACGTTTTTCAGGATCATCCGAATGAGAGGATGCTGATGGCCTATGGTTGCGCTACGAGAAAGGCTAGTGATGTACAATGACAGCAACTCGCCATAGGCGGTTACGATCTCTTTCTTATTCTTGAGATCATCGAGCCCTGACTCTATACGGTTCAGATATTTCGAAAACAGTTCAATGTCTTGAGGAGTTTGAGCTGCATTCTCCAATTCTCTCAACTTGGGTAGCCACTTATTGTAAAGGAGATCCCCCAGCTTAGCAAAATCTTCATCAAGTCCCTGAGACCTTTTTAAGATCTCTCTAATTTTGCTAAAAGAATAAGATGGAACCGTAGCGTGCCCATAAGACTTTGCAGAGATAGTGATCCTGTCGAAATAGCCTGTACCAGTTAGAATCCTATCGGTCTCAAGCAGTAGCTCATTAAAATTGGAAATTGCGTCCATAAGCAGCAACCGAAAAAGTTAATTCCGTTTGTAAGTTTTGACAAAGACAAAGTCAATCTTACGGGTTGTCCCTAAAATGCCTTTCTAACGACTCATTCCACTTCTTATCCGTGAATTCCTGAAGTTGGGCAAGATGGGCACCGGAAATCTTTTTGAAGCGAGTTTGACCTTTAATATAGTCCGAGACATTCATTTTTCGACCCTTCTTGGCCATGGCCAGCGACCGGGAAGTCAAACTAAACCTGCCTTCCCTGATTTCGAAGAGGACGTGAATCCCTGACTCAACCGCTAGTTTACCCATTTTTACGAGATCTTTGTTGGGGAAACCCCAGCCAGGAGGACAAGGCGCATGGACTTCAATGTATCGTGATCCCAGAACATCTTTGGCATACTTGACTTTGTCAAAAAGATCAAAAGGGAAAGCCGGCGATCCTGTAGCAATATAGGGGAGATCATGCGCTTCGACAATTCGTATCATGTCTTTCTTGTGTTGAAGCTTGGAAAGAATCGGTGTTGTGGACGTCACTGCGCCAAGGGGGCTGGCGCTGGATCTTTGCGTCCCAGTGTTCATATAACCTTCATTGTCATAACAAATGTATATAAAATTGACTCCCCGTTCCAACGCCCCTGATAGCGCCTGTATGCCAATGTCGTAGGTGCCTCCGTCTCCAGCGAACGCCACCACAGTGTAATCGGATTTCCCCGTAGCTTTGAGACCCGCCACGATGCCTGAAGCGGCGGCTCCTGTGGCTGCAAAAGGATTATTGATACAAACCACTTTCACTGGGGTTATAGGGTAAACGCCGTGCAGGACGGTCATGCAACTTGCCGGTACGGCGACTATGGTTTTACCCTCGTCAAGCGCTTTTAGAGCGTGTCTGTATGTTAGCATGAGCCCACAACCGGCGCATGACCTTGTTCCCGGAAGGATCATCTCTGTCTTTGGTAGTTGTTTAACTGAAGTTGTCGCCATAGCAAATTATCCTAAAATATTTTCAATGTTTTGATTTTGCAGCCGAGATCTAACGATAGGATGAACATCAAGTATCTATCCGCTCACATTTAACCAACAGTGCTGAACAGGTCCTTTTACGCATTTGAGGGTCGCCTCGGCCAGTTGTTCCGGTCTAACATCCCTTCCCCCCAAGCCAACAACATAAGAAGATATCTCCGGTCGGGACTTAGATTCATACATCGCCGCCTTTGCATCCATAGCCAGTGCGCCTTGATATCCGTAACTCACGTCCTTTTCAAAAAAAGTTGCGGTCCTGACACCTGACAGTAATTCAACAATTTGTGATGAAGGGAAAGGTCTGTAAACCCTTACACCGACTACGCCGGCCTTTATTCCCTCGCTCCTCAGTTGATCCACAGCGACAGTACATTCAGACGCAAGCGATCCCATGCTCACGATCGCATGTTCAGCGTCGTCCATATGGTAACCCCAAACGGAACCACCCCAACTCCGACCAAATGTGTCCTGAAATTCACTGTCAACGGATTGAATGGCTTCAAGTGAACCTAAAATGTCCTGTTGCAAGCGATATCTGAACTCCATGTAACCCGGCATTAGAACACCGTTCGCGTCAGGCCGTGGATCACTTAAAATGAGTGGATTGACATTCATCGGCGTCTTCCCGTCAATTCCTGACCTATCTTCAAGAGAAGGCAAGAACCGATCAACCTCATCCTGGAATGGAACATCTACAGGAGTGCTGGCATGGGAAAGAATGAATCCGTCGTAACATACCATTATAGGAATTTGGATTTGTTCCGCGATCCTGTACGCCTGTATCATGGTGTCGATAACCTCCTGGGAATTTCTGCAATACATCTGGATCCACCCAGTATCACGTTGTGCGATGGTGTCCTGCTGATCATTAAGAATGGTCCAAGGCGCTCCAACTCCACGGTTGACGCAAGCCATGACAATTGGAACTCTGCTACCCGCGGCCCAATGGAGCATCTCGTGCATATACAAAAGACCGTTTGCGCTGGTTGCAGTAAACACCCGCGCCCCCACCTGGGATGCAGCGACCACTGAGGCCAAAGCTGAATGTTCGCTTTCAACAGTAATGTACTCTGCTTTTAGGTCCCCGCTTTCAACCATTGCGGCCAATTCTTCGGTTACCGGCGTTTGCGGAGTTATCGGGTAAGCAGAGATTACCTGCACACGACACAATTTGGCAGCGATGGCCGCTGCCGTGTTAGCCGTAATTATTTCTATTTGCCCCATTGATATAACCTATCATTCCTCTTGTGTACGTTGGATGTATAAAATCACTTGTCATCGACCATTTCTATGGCTTTTCTCGGACATTCCTCTGCGCATATACCACAACCTTTGCAGTAGGTTAGATTAATTTCAAGAGGAAACGTTGCAGATATGACACCATCTGGACAATAAAGCCAGCACAACAGGCAAGAATCCTTTTGAGAACACTTCTCGTGATCTATTTTCGGGGTTTGAGAACGCCAATCACCTGTCTTGCCCGCTTCACCTTCCGCCGGTGTTGAAACGGTTCGAATTGGAGTAGAATTTTTTGACAAGATTTTCTCCTTAAGAAGATCAAATCCTATATAATTTAATTTTCATGATCGATGTTCAAAATACCTATCCTTGAGCCACGGCTGACATGTTGTCAAGTTCGACAATTGTGGTCTTTTCGAACGCCAATTCCATGGCTTTAAGATTACGTTCCAAAGATTTCCCTTTGAATTTGTGCTGTATTGCTTTTTGAACATTGTCCAAGCCCACAAAATTGGTTGCAGCCACCAAAGGACCAAGAATCGAAGTAGAAACCAACACGTTTCCCTCTATGATTAAACCAGCGGCTTCTGAGCAATGATATGCGTCTGAAATGGCGACAGTGAACCGGCCTCTCAATTCAAGATCGTATGCTGATTTTGAAGAATTTATTACGATAAGGCCGCCCGTCTTGATGTTGGCCGTGACATTTACCATTTCAAGCAGATTGTCATCCAAAACAACAGCTATGTCGGGGAACAGGACATTTGAGAATGTTCGAATCGGTTCCGGCGAGATTCGAGTGTGAATACTCACAGGGGCGCCGCGTCTCTCGGAAAAGTATGTGGGCTTTGCGCTTACACCTTTGAAGCCAGCGTAGTAAGCAGCCTCAGTGAACATTTTAGCTGCGGTAACAGCACCCTGCCCGCCTCGGCCGTGCCATATGATTTCATAACTCTGATGTGATTTCATGATCGATCCTTAATTATTAAAGCCCCCTATATTAATTAAGTCTAGATTTGGGGTCAAGCAAGAAATCCAGGAGTATATTATGGGAGATATAAGATTTTAGATGGGATATTATGCGACGGATTGCTTGTTTTGTTCAGGAATCTCAGGTGTGGTCCGCTCTAGTCTTTGATGGATGATGTTAATATAGTCTTCGTTTATTTCATATCCGACAAAATGTCTCCCAAGTTTTTTAGCGGCGACCGCGGTAGATCCACTTCCCATAAATGGGTCCAGGACCACATCCCCTTCAAATGTGTACAGATGAATCAAACGTTCGGCTAAGGTGACTGGAAATGGCGCTGGATGACCTACTCTCTTGGCGGATTCCGTCGGGATTTCCCATACACTGGTGGTCGCTCTCATGAATTCGTCCCGATCAATGGTAGATCTGCCCTTACAAGGTCTGTCAAAACGATCCTTGCTGAAGACCAGGACATACTCATGCAGGTCGCGTAGCGTCGGATTACCGGCGGACATCCAGGATCCCCAGGCGCATGAACCGCTAACGCCCCTTCCCTTAACCCAAATTATTTCGCCTCGCATCAGAAGGCCTAGACGTGACGCCATAACCGCAACAAAGGAATTCAGGGGGATGTAGGGCTTACGTCCAATATTGGCGACATTAAACGCAATACGTCCACCGGGCATTAGAACTCGTTGAGTCTCTTTGAGTACTCTCTCCAGAAGATCAAGATATTCTTCCAGTGTAAGGTCAAGATCGTAGTCCTTGCCTACATTGTAGGGTGGAGACGTTACCATCAAAGCCACAGAGTTGTCGGGCAACTCCGACATATCTTCTGAAGAATGTGCAAAAACTCGGTCCAGAACGTTTAAGGGGGCGGGAGATACGATTTCGGACGCCTTGCCGCTCATCGAACCCTTGAATAATTTACGTCCGTAAAAAGACGATGAGTCATGACTTTCACGTCTACTTACACCAAACGATTTTGTTGAAGTTCTACTTTGCAAAATTTGGCCGAGATCTGAATTTGAGTAGCAGGCATAACTGCCTGACGGGACATGACTGATATTATACGTCAGAATATTAGTCAAGGTTTTTATCATTATTTCAAAATAATAAATTAATTAACTAATGTCATATATTAATTAAACATAACTTGTGGTAATTTATAAATAGTATAACTTATTAATAAAACATATAAATAATGATATAAACATTTATGTCTCATCAAATTTTATTGAAATTACACGAGCCATTGTTAGGCAATTGCTACGCCAATATTGCCAACTTCCCATAAATTGTGATAATTCTTAAAAAATGGGATTTTTTAAGTCTATACTGGTTAACTTTGAGTTTTAGAATACAGCGGGGAGGTTTCATGACCGGCGCTGATTTGCGTGAAGAGTTCCTAAAATTTTTTGAAGAGCAAGGTCACACTCGGGTAGAGAGTTCTTCCTTGATTCCTACTGGGGACGCCACACTTTTGTTTACGAACGCAGGGATGGTTCAATTTAAAGGCGTGTTTACCGGTCAGGAAAAACGGCCATATAAAAGGGCCGTGACAGCCCAGAAATGTTTGCGGGTAAGTGGAAAGCATAACGACCTTGAAAACGTGGGCCGAACAGCAAGGCATCATACTTTTTTTGAAATGCTCGGGAACTTTTCATTTGGCGACTATTTTAAGGAGGACGCAATAGCTTTCGGTTGGGACTTCCTGACTAAGACACTGGGATTACCGAAGAAACATTTGCATGTAACAATATTTCTGGACGATGACCCCGCCGACAAGATTTGGAAGAAGGTCCTAGGCCCCGGCTCTAACAACATTATTCGTTTGGGAGAGAAGGACAATTTCTGGAGTATGGGTGACACTGGACCTTGTGGGCCATGTTCTGAGATCCATATCGACCAGGGAGAAAGATTTGGATGCGGCGCACCTGACTGTGGCCCTGACTGCGATTGTGACCGGTTCCTCGAATTATGGAACCTCGTATTTATGCAGTATAACCGTGATGTTTCGGGTCACATGCATCCTTTGCCTAGACCTTCTATAGACACCGGTCTTGGATTGGAAAGGCTGGCCGCTGTCATTCAGGGAAAATCCAGCAACTGGGATTCAGACATTTTTGACCCCATCATTGGTCGAGTTGAGGAAATATCGGGCAAAAGCAGGGTATCCGGACCCACCGAAACCGTGGCAATTAGAGTTATCGCTGATCATAGCAGAGCAGCGGCCTTCCTGATCGCCGACGGGGTTCTGCCTTCCAATGAAGGCAGGGGATATGTTTTGAGAAGGATTATGCGCCGAGCGCTACGATACGGCAAACGCTTGGGCCTCAATGAGCCGTTCTTGTACGATACGGCTTCGGTGGTTGTTGGCCATATGTCATCCGCCTATCCTGAACTGGAAGCACGAAGGGCGCTGATTCAGGAAGTGATAAGAAACGAGGAGGAACGCTTCTTACAAACCTTGACCCGAGGTCTGGCGCTTTTCGAAGACGAAATCAGCCAACTCAGACAATCAGGGAACATGGAAATACCTGGAAGAGTCGCTTTTAAACTTTATGACACTTTTGGTTTTCCAAGAGACTTGACCGAAGATCTGGCTAGAGAATTTGGAATGGCGCTGGACCACCACGGTTTTGAAAAAGAGATGGCTAAGCAAAAGGAAATGGCCCGTCAATCCTGGGAAGGGAGCGGAAGCCTCGAAGCCTCTGTAGCATGGGAGTCTATCGCAGACATTGGCCCAGTTGAATTTACAGGTTATCGCAGACTGGAAGACACTGGCGCTATAGTCGCGATACTGAAAGATAGCAAGAGAGCTGAAAAAGCTGACGTAGGCGAGTCTGTTTCCATAATTACAGATAGGACGCCCTTTTATGCTGAATCCGGCGGTCAGGTAGGGGACCATGGAGCAATAGCCAAGGATGGAGCGGAGCTTCAAGTTCAGGAGACAAACAAAATGGGAACCGGTTTGATAATCCATAAGGGGATAGTAAAATCCGGCTCGTTTTCTATCGGCGATGTAGTTTCACTAGAAGTGGAAATGGGTCTCCGCAGATCTGTGATGGCTAACCATTCAGCTACTCACTTGTTGCAATGGGCTTTGAGAGAAGTTCTCGGGCCTCATGTAAATCAGAGGGGGTCACTTGTTGAACCCAATCGCCTCCGTTTTGACTTCACTCATTTTTCAGCCATAACAGTAGCCGAAATTGAAAGGGTTGAGACCCTGGTCAATGAAAAGATCATTGAGGACATTGATGTCAACGTGGTTGAGATGCCAATTGAAAAGGCCATTGCAATGGGAGCTACAGCTCTTTTTGGTGAAAAATATGGAGCAAATGTCCGGGTAGTCTCCGTCGGCGAGTTCAGCCAGGAACTTTGTGGCGGGACTCATGCATCCAGGACTGGTGAAATTGGATTGTTCAAGATCACATCTGAAGGGGGAATCGCTGCCGGAGTTCGCAGAATTGAAGCTGTTACTGGTTTGGGGGTGATGTCCTACCTGCGAGGATTAGAAATTGAATTGTCTCAGCTTTGCGACCGATTGCGCGCCCCTCGAAGTGAACTGGTCAAAAAATTGGACAAGTTGATTGATGAAAAGAAGTTTAAGGAAAAGGAGATGTCCGATTTGAAGCAAAAATTCGCGCGCGAGCAAGGGTCCGATATTACCGTAGGGGTAAAAGAGATCAATGGCGTTAACATCTTGGCGCGAATTGTTGAGGATATCAAATCTCCTAAGGATCTCAGAGAACACGCAGATAGACTAAAAGATAAATTGAAATCCGGTGTGGCGCTGTTGGGGGCTGAAGCCGATGGAAAGGCTTTCCTGCTCGCTCTTGTGACAAAGGATTTGACTGACAGGTTCCACGCTGGGAACATTGTGAAAAAGGCCGCCCAAGCGGTAGGAGGTTCAGGAGGAGGTCGGCCGGACATGGCTCAGGCTGGTGGTCCAAACGTAGAATCTTTGGAGGAAACCATAAAGTCCGCGGAGAAATTCATTTTTGATTAATTGTTGATGATATGGCGTCGGGGCTGTTCCGACCTTAATTTGGGCATAACGATCCTGAGTCACGCGAAGTAAACGAGCCCCGTTTATGGGTTCTGTTAATATTAGGGAGTAGAGCTGATGGACATTAATGAAAGCAATGAAGTTTACGGACGAATAACCAGGGTAATTAACGAATTGAAAATGTCCAGACAGTCAGTGACTATTTTCAAGGTGGTAGAACTGACGGGAATTGATCAGTTCATCGTCTTTAGATATTTTTATGAGAAGGGTTTGTTGAGGGGCAAATAGCGCCTCACTCGTCTAATATGCCTGCTGGGAGCTGTTCCTGTTTGGGCGACGAATTTTTCTCCTGGGTCCCTCCGCCTTCATCAATTCCTGATGATTCGAACGTGTCAGGGGCCAGCTTGTCAAATTTCTTATCGGCAATTTTAAACTCTAGTCCGTATTCTTTGGCTTTCTCGATGTAAGAACCTGCCGCAAGTCTTACTTCGCCAACTACCGAAACCCTGATAGCTCCCGCTCCTTCAACAGGACACTTGTTTTCACACCAACCACACCCGCAACAACGATTCGCATGCACAACTGGAACGCCGTTCTTACGACCTTCCGCAGGTTGAAAAGAAATCGCATGATAGGGACATACTTCTCCACATACCAGACACTTTTTATCCCTGTTCCAGACTAAACAATTTTGTCTGTCTATCCATGCGGTACCGATTTTGGCCTGTATCTTTTCGTCTATAGGGAGTTTTCTGATTGCTCCTGTGGGACATACAGAGCCGCAAACTGCACAATTAACGGCACACGCGGCCAGGCGGGGTACCAGAGATGGACTAAAAAGTCCTTCCACACCGGCTTTGAACCATATCGGCTGCAATGTGTTGGTCGCACAGGCTTTCATACACAGACCACATCTTACGCAAAGCTTTAAAAACTCGGGTTCAGGCATGGCCCCTGGAGGTCGTATAAGGTCCGCTGGAGTAACCGCTCTCTCCTGACCTAGCAGTCGAGGTTCGTTCCATCCCGTCCCAACCAAAGACGCCACACCCAATCCAGAAACCGCCGACAGCAGCATTGCCCTTCTTGTAAGGTCCAGCGTGGCCGGTTCAGTTTTAAGAGCTTCATTGTGCGAATAAAACGAGATGGCGTTCTCCGGGCATAGATCCTTGCAACGAAGACAAAGCAGACACTCTCTATGCGCGGTCAAATGCGGATTTTCCCTGATAGCCGCCATTGGGCAGTTTCTGACGCATTTTCCACATTCAGTGCATGACGAATTGACACTTCTATAAACTAAAGGCTTTTTCGAAAATAGCGCAATCATCGCGCCGGCAGGGCAGAGATACGAACACCAGAATCTTGGTCCCTTGATGGCAAGGGCTGAGATGAAAACAATAAATCCGGCAATGAACATATTGGTGGCGAACACTTTTCGGGAAATTTGAATGTATGCCAAGTCTGGAAAATATTGGTGTAGTGGAGTAGCAAGATCCAGTCCCAAATCAGCAATCCATAGTATTACCGGGTAAATGACGAGCCCCCAGAAACGCGTTGCCAAAGAGATCGGAGCGACCAGAAAGGCGAGTGACACACCACCTATGGCAGCGCAAACGACCAAAGCCAAAACATAATATTTGAGTGAACGACGCCCCCGATTTGCCTCGTAGCCAGAGCGAGTCGCGCTGAGCTTGGATTTAGGATAAATGAGACTCTGAAATAAATCGATCGTGGATCCCATGGGGCAAATGTATCCACAGAACGCTCTGCCTATAATTAGGCCACTAATCAGGACAATAGCCGCCCAGATGAAGCCGGTTTGGAATTCACGCGATGCGATTAGAGTCGTCAGAGCAATGATGGGATCAATTCGTAAAAAAGCGTCTACTGGCGCCCGGCCTGTCTCTGGATAGGCCGCCCAAACCAACAGCAATGAAAAAATCCCAAAACTTAAAAGCTGTATTAATCTTTGAAAACGCTTCAAACGCTAATCTTCTTTATATTCAACTTGTCCAGATCTATACGGCCTAATCCTCGTTCGGCCGCAATTCTGATGTGTTTAATTTGTTTGGGTTGAAGTTTCTTGCCATACCACTTTCCTAGAGCAACCATTTGGGCATCTGCCGCGACCATGTCAGCCGATGCTATCACAAGATCCAGTGGGATAACTTCTCCAGGTCCTCCAGGCCCGCCTGTACTAAGTATTCTCGTACCGTCCATTACCACTAGATGAGGTTTCAAGACAGTTACCATATCAACTATGGATTCGTGAAGGTCATATCTGTTATGGAATGATGTGCGATCATATATCAATCCCATCATGCCCTTCATGGACATGCTGACACCAGAGGA
>JACWAG010000168.1 GCA_014874425.1 Syntrophaceae bacterium
AATTGGGAGAGATACCAAAAGGGTGGAAAACTGGCATTATCGGAGACTTTGCGAATGTCAAATCAGGTTTTGCGTTTAAGAGTTCGTCTTTCAGAAAAAATGGAGACTACGGCGTAGTCAAAATAAAAAATGTTATTGATCCCTTCGTTGATGTTTCAGATTTGGAATATATATTCAAAAATGATGTAAAGGGTAAGGCAGAAAAATTTATTCTTGAGTTGGGTGACATCTTAATTGCTATGTCAGGAAACACTACTGGGAAAATTGGTTTAGTTACAGATAATAGTACTGAATTGGTACTAAATCAAAGAGTCGGGAAATATTTTTTAAAGGACAAGAATTATCATTGGTTTATATATTTTTCGTTAAGAAATGGTGATACACAAAGACAGATTATTGAGAAAGCCTATGGAAGTGCTCAACCCAATATAAGTCCATCGATCTTAGAGAGCGTAAGCATTATTGTGCCCGATACAAGTATTTTGATTCGATTCTCCAAATTATCTTCAGAATTGATGAGCCAATACTTGTCAAATTACTTTGAAAGTTCAAGATTGGTAAAAATCAGAGATTTACTTTTACCTAGATTAATGAGTGGAAAATTAAGGGTAAAAAACTAATGTGAAACCACATATAAAAACCATCAATTTGGTAGCAGGGGTATTAATTGGAGCTTTTTTTGTAAATAAATACGTCCTAAACTTTCTTCAAAATTGGCGTTTTGAATACAACCAGGTAGCGGTGGAATATCTAAAAATATTTCTAGGCTGGCCTGCTGTTGTATTGCTTCTCTTATCTATTTTCTTTTCTAAATTCTATTCGGCTATAGACTATTTTATTCGGAATATGAGGGTGAAGTACAAGGATGTTGAGGCTACATCTCAGCAGGCTAAGAACATCATGCCCGATGGAACACAAACAAGTGAAGCTAATGAGGCGGAGGTAATAAGCTTATCTAAACAAGACGTCCAAACTATTGCTGAAGAAATTAATACCATTCAGACTGAGAACCAGACAAAACAACAAACTATTGATGCACTTCGAGAGTTGGTTATTCAGTTAGCGAACAGATCAGAATTTTTTGAATTTACATATTTGAACGGCCTATTGGTGTTGAATACAAAGATTGTATTAAGGGATCTATATAACATCGGGCCAATGAGCAGGGATTCCTTAATTAGGAGCATTTTTGTTCCCTTATCTGTACTAGACAAATTTTCTGAACAGTTAGCGATTCATAGTGCATTACTTGTAAATGGATTAATAGAAGAAGATGGATCAATTGTAAAAGTAAGCGAAAAGGGAGTGCGTTATCTAAAGTTTATTGGACTAATAAAAAATGACTAAATACACTGAAACAGATTTAGAATTAGCGACACTAGAATGGCTTGAAGAGCTTGGGTACTCTGTCAAATATGGGCCGGACATATCACCCGAAACAGATCTCGACATCCAGCCCTCCGTCGCTAAAGCTATGGCGGGCAAGGAACGTACGGATTATGCGGATATTGTACTGGAGGGTAGATTAAAAGCAGCCATCGATAAATTCAATCCCGATATTCCCCAAGACGCCAAGGAAGAAGCGTTCAAGAAGGTGGTATTAGTGGCCCACACTACCCCGAATCTTACCTTGAATAATAAAATATTCCATTCATATCTGCGGGATGGTGTTGATGTGGAGTATATGCGAAACGATGGAACAGTTGCAGGAGATAAAGTTCGATTAGTGGACTTTAGCAATGTTAGGAAAAATGACTTTCTAGCCGTCAACCAATATACAGTCATTGAAAATCCTTCGACTACGCTCAGGACAGTCTCAAATAGGCGACCAGACGTGGTGATATTCATTAACGGATTGCCTGTGGTGGTGATAGAACTAAAAAACCCAGGTGATGAGAAGGCTACAGTTAAGAACGCATTTAACCAGATCCAAACCTACAAACAAGATATTCCCTCACTCTTTGCCTACAATGAACTTTCGATCATCAGTGATGGAAATGAAGCAAGAGTAGGCACAATTTCGGCTAACATAGAGTGGTTTACCAGGTGGCGAACGGTAGATGGGAAGGAATTGGCCTCTAACGCATTACCGCAGTTGGAGGTTTTACTTCGGGGGATTTTTGACAAACAACGACTGCTGGATCTTATCTCCAATTTCATCGTCTTTGAAACAGACGGCGAAAAAACCATCAAGAAGGCAGCAGCCTATCATCAGTATTTTGCTACCAATAAGGCGGTTGAAAGCACAATCAAGGCTAGCCAAGAGGAGGGAGACAGACGGGCGGGTGTGGTGTGGCATACCCAAGGGTCGGGCAAGAGTTTAACCATGACATTTTATGCAGGTAAGGTTATTCAGGCTCTCAATAACCCGACATTAGTAGTCTTGACTGATCGTAATGACTTGGACAATCAACTCTTCGGGGTATTCTCAAAATGCTCCGAACTCTTACGGCAAACACCAAAACAGGCCGAAAACCGAGAAGAGTTACAAGAATTGTTACGAGTCGCATCGGGCGGGGTGATATTTACCACTATTCAGAAGTTTTTGCCCTTCGGCTCCGCTCAGGGTAAATCCGAAAAATATCCCCTGCTGTCTAACAGAAGAAATATAGTTGTTATTGCCGATGAAGCTCATCGGAGCCAATACGAATTCATTAGTGGATTTGCCAAACACATGCGGGACGCTCTCCCAAATGCCTCGTTCATCGGCTTTACAGGTACACCTGTAGAACTAACCGATAGGAACACGCGGGCGGTATTTGGAGAATACGTTGATGTGTACGATGTCACCCGTGCCGTTGAAGATCATGCGACAGTACCGATTTATTATGAGGCCAGACTAGCCCGTATTGAACTCGCGAAAGAAGAACAACCCAAGATTGATCCGGAATTTGAAGAACTAACAGAGGGTGAGGAAGTTGAGCGCAAGGAAAAATTAAAGAGCAGATGGGCAAGGTTAGAGGCGATGGTTGGATCGGAAAAACGCATAAGACTTGTAGCTAAGGATTTAGTCGATCATTTTGAAAATAGACTGGGTGTTATTGAGGGCAAGGGCATGATAGTGGCTATGAGCCGCCGGATTGCGGTGGAACTCTACAACGAAATTATCAAACTTCGTCCCAATTGGCATGAGCGAGATGACAACAAAGGATTTCTAAAGGTTGTGATGACTGGTTCGGCTGCCGATCCCCTCAATTATCAACCACATATACGGGCAAAACACGCTTTGGATGAAATGGCCAGGCGCATGAAAGATCCTGACGATCCGTTAAAACTGATTATCGTTCGTGATATGTGGCTTACGGGCTTTGATGTGCCGTCACTTCATACCATGTATACCCACCAAACTCAGGTTTGCAGGTTTAAGTTTGGCATCAGTTGAAAATTATCGGCCAGCAAAGTATCCAGCTCCGGTCTATATTTCTCCAGGTGCTGGAAAAACCTCAGGGTTTCCCGTCGGAACTCCCCAAAGGTTTCAAAGTAGCGGTTCCAGGTGACCTTCTGGT
>JACWAG010000169.1 GCA_014874425.1 Syntrophaceae bacterium
GGTGAGGAAACTGATGAAGGAGATTTGCAAGACAGGAGATTCAGCATTACGATCCGGGATGAGCCGTAACACACAGCGACCAAGTATGTAAAAATTGGGAAGCTACCGTCGGAACTGACGGAGCCAACAACATGACGGACATATATGAGTCACACAGGGACTCCACTATGGAATATCTTGAGGCTTTTCATCTAGGGCGGAGAGAATCCTGCCTGTATGATCAGGAAAGATCTTCCTTATTTCTGGACTTCTTGAGGATTCCGGCAAGGTATTGAATCCTTTCTCGATAAGAAACTATCTGGTGGACAATCTCATCTCTGAGCCTAATGCGCTCCTTGACTTCAGAAAATTTTGACCAGGGAATATGTTGGTTGACAACCTTTCTATTCTCGGAATAGGTTAAACAAGAGTACTCATTGTTATTTTTCAGATTCTATGGACAGAAACGGGGTGAATTTTTCATAATATATTGACCTGAAGGGAAGAAATATCAGATTAAATAGACTAGGAAATAGGGCGGTGGCTTAAACGGAGTCACCGCCCGAACCATGTACGGGCCTAAAGCCCTCAAAAGGTATTCTGATGTTAATCTCAGTTTTTGTTTCCATCAAGGAGATTGTTTCGCGGGGGCGAGAATTTCCTTGGCCGAGACCGGATGCGTGTCCTCGTTGTAACGGTCATAGGATATGGGGTCATGGATTTGTAGCCGCATTTTTTGATGGTTTTTCATGTCAGGTTTTGTTGCGACGGTATCGGTGTCCGGATTGTCATTGTGTGTTGAGGTTGCGTCCATCAGGTTATTTCAAACGATTTCAGGCCACAATCGATACAATCCGTTCATCCATCGCATTCAGGCTGCAAAATGGGAGATGGCCTCAGGGTCTCTCACGAGCCAGACAAGGCCACTGGTTGAGATCTCTGCGCAGAAAGACCCTGGCTTATTTTGGACAAGGATGGAAGGGACGTCTTTTGGAAGGATTTGATTGTCTCAGTCGAATCAATGAGATTCCGGTATCCCGTCGCATTTAAACCGGTTTTTGCGCCTTAGTCGACAGACCCTACCGAAGAGTGCCGTTGCTCCAGAGATCCGGGTCAGGATACCACCTTGGGAACCATACCTAAGGAGGTTGATCAATGGACCAAGACAAGAAGAGCCGGATCTCGACGTTCCGGTTCGGGGTTATTCACGACCTGGTGGGTCATGTACAGCTTGAGCATGGCGAACAGGAGACGCTCATTAGGGAAAAATGCGACCGTAAATGGGTGATCCCGTTCTCGGACAAGACACGGATTACCCGGAGCGCTATCCTACGATGGGTGAAGCTTTACCGGGACTCCGGCGGTAAACTGGAGGCGCTTGCTAACCACGATCGATCAGATAACGGAATGAGCCGCGCTATAGACGAGGAGACGGCAATGGCTTTAACCCAATTGCGCAGAGAACTCCCCAAAGCCACAGTAGTCCGGCTTATCTATGAGATGAATAAACGCAAACTGGTTTCTCCGGGTCTTATACTTACTCCGACAACCGTTTACCGATTCTTGAACCGTAATGGTCTTATGAAGTTGACTCAGGCTATGCCGGAGGATCGAAGAAAATTTGAAGCGGAACTTCCCAATGATATATGGCAATCAGATTGCATGCACGGCCCTAAAGTGGAACATGAGGGGAGAAACAGAAAGACATATCTGCTTGCTTTTATCGACGATCATTCCAGACTGGTCCCTTATGCGGAGTTTTATCTGTCCGAGTCCCTTGCGCAGTATTTAGGGGCGCTGGAAAAAGCGTTCCTGACCAGAGGACTTCCCAGGAAAATCTATACGGACAACGGATCGGCGTTCCGTTCCCATCATCTGGAGCATGTTACCGCTAGTCTTGGAATCGCTCTTATCCACGCAAGACCATACAAGCCGCAGGGTAAAGGAAAAATAGAGAGGTTCTTCCGTACAGTCAGAAGTGAGTTTTTGTCCTGTTTCAAAGGGACAAGCCTTTTGGAACTCAACCAGGCCCTTTATCTGTGGTTGGACAATGTCTATCACCAGAGGCCACATTCATCAACAGGACAAAGCCCTTTCGCTCGATTTACCAGTCGCATGGAATGCGTCAGGGACGCCCCAAACAATCTGAGAGACTATTTCAGAAAAACCGTACGGCGCAGGGTAGCCAAAGACAGGACAATAAGCCTTAAAGGACGGATCTTTGAAGCGCCTGTGCCCCTAATCGATAAACAGGTGAGCTTGCTGTATCACGAAGATGAGCCGGACCAGGTTGAGATAATGCTTGAGGGTCAGTCCTTCGGCATGGCCTCACCGGTGAACATCCATGTGAACTGTCGGGTAAAACGGGATAAGTGGCGAAACATAGACCTGGAAGTTTTAGAAGGATCTCAAGAATACCAGGGTGGTAGTCTATGGGGAAAGAGAGGCCGCCAGTGAACGCCAATTACCGATCATTTTTTGGTATGACTCGGGAAGCGTTCCCTACAGAGCTGAGTCTGAAGGACATCCTGGAAACCCCGGACATAGCCGCAATTAAACAGCGCTTTGATTATACGCTGAGGCTTGGGGCCATCGCTATTGTCACCGGCGAGGTTGGTTCAGGAAAGTCTACAGCGCTGCGCTATGTTGTCTCAAAGCTCCATCCATCTGAATACCGAACCGTATGGATAACAGCCTGTTCCGGCTCTATCCTAGAGTTCTACCGGCTGCTTCTAGCTGAGATGGGTATCCACATGGCGGGACCACAGAAAGCCATTATGATACGCCTGATAAAAAAATCAGTAAGGGAAATCGTTGTTGAGAAGAAGATGAAAATAGTCCTGGTTGTAGACGAGGCTTCCCTGATGCGCCTGGAGGTCTTTGCCGAACTCCACACTATCACGCAGTTCGAACAGGACTCAAAACCCTGGTTGCCTATTATCCTGGCAGGGAGGACCAACCTTATCGACAAGCTCATGTATCAGACATCTCTTCCCCTGGCTTCAAGGATAGTGACGAGAAGCCATATGGAACCGGTCAACAGACAAGAAATGCAAGAGTATCTTTCACACCATATCTGTTTAACCGGGATCACAACATCCGTTTTCGAAGATCCAGCCATAACCGCCATTCATCAAGGCTCAGGAGGAATATTAAGAAAAGCCAACCACCTCGCGAGGGGCTCTCTGATAGCCGCAGCGGACTCTCAGTCCAGGGTCGTATCCGCAGATCATGTCAGGCTCGCTGCTACAGAAATCTTTTGATTACCCAATACCGAGCCGGGAAACCCGGCTCGAACTAAACAAAGTGAAAAAACAGAACTGTTGTCCCAAATAATCAGCAAAAATCAGTCAATCTAATGTGAAAATCAACAACAGTGTAAACCTGTCCGTCATCTGGGACACCAATCGCATTCTGGAGATTGAGGTTCCTTTTCATGGGTTCAACGGGCCATACCGATAAGGCAGCTTCCCAGACCCATGCTATGAGCAGCCAAGAGTATGTTTTGAGACGCCAGTAAAGCGTCTTCTTTCGGTAAAGTGGCCTGTGCCTTACACCCCACCACAATAACTGCGGGAGTTCCGTAAAACATGCGGTCAACGCCACTGCGATCAAATTCCTCCAGCCCCTCTTTTACACTCTCGTAATATTCCCGGTAGTAAGTGTCTAGCTCCGGTTTTCCAATTAGCTTCAGGAATAGTCGTAGCAAATGGTTCTGTGCCATAGTATTCAATTTCACATAGAAGCTTCGCATTCCCTGGCCGAGCGCCATGACTGCCTCTCGAGTCGGCAATATCGTAAAGGTCCACAATTGGCAATTCGTTCCTGAAGGAACTGTACATCCGATTTTTACCAGATCTTCCAGGATCGACCGATCGATCGACAGGCTTAGCCAGAAAATTCCTACATGAATGTCTGAAGGCCATTAGTGTCACTAGCTGTGCAGTGTCGAAATCTCCATGGTGAAGCCAATTCCTGTCAAGCTGGAAATTGACGAATTCCGATATATTTTCATCTATGGCGTCAACGGTCACTGCTCCCACAGGGCAAATAGCCTAACATTGCCCGCAGTTTAACGATCTGTCGCCGGTTACTTCAGCCTTGCCGTTGCGCATTGAAAGAGTTCTGGCGGGGCATACCTGGATACACAGTCCGTAGCCAATGCATAAATCGAAATCTATCTTTGTAGTGACTTTTTCGTACATTTCCATCCTCACAACCGGAGCAGATGAACCGATCAGGAAGTCAAAGTTTTGACGCCGGAATCGGAAGCAAAAAGTATTTCCACAGCTCTTAAGGCGGTCTTTATGCCTCTTACTTCGTGGTCTTCAGAACTGGACCATGACCCGTTGATTCTGTTACAAAAGACCACAGTCACTCCACCTGCTCTTAGTTTGTAAGAGGAGACAGTGGCAAGAGTTAGAAAGACCGACATCTCCATCTCGAAGTTCAATACACCCAGTGATCTTA
>JACWAG010000170.1 GCA_014874425.1 Syntrophaceae bacterium
TCATTAGGTTCAATCTTGGGTCATCTTCTTCTTCCGGCGTCCCTTTCCCCGCGTATAGGGCCAGCAAACAAGCGCCTCCTGTAAGTGCGCCACATATGTCTCCACAAAATCCTATACCTCCGGCCAATCCGTGCATAGTCCTTATAACATCCGGGTTTTGTTTGCCTTGAGCCTCCAATCCCAGTGTGATAAGGATTTGACTGCAATGAAAACCTTGTCCAGCCAATTCCAACATTCTCAGAATTTCATCCATTCGAAGTGTCCCCTAACTCCTTACCAGTCAACGTGGAATCGTTTTTGTGGCTATCAACAAATAATAACCAGGCTTGAGGATAGAGACGGCCTTTTGAATCTCCGATCGATCGCCCCGGTCTGAAGCGAATTGACCCCAGAAATCATCCAAGGATCCATAGGAAAGAATTAAGTGTACGGCAAAATCTTTCAGAAGTTGCGAATGGTCTTCCCAAAGCTCAATCTGAAAGCCACAACGTTCAAGTCTTTTTATTATTCCTTGTTTAGGAATTGCCCCATTCATACAGCAATCAAAGGGAAGTTTATCCAGTCTGTTCGTACCGGTGCCATTCCTGGCATACACGTCCGTCAAGAGCAACTTGCCTCTCGGCTTCAAGACACGATAGAATTCATTTAATACTTTGTCTGAATAGTTCATAAGTGAAAGAACGCACTCAGACATTAATCCGTCAGCGTATCCCTTACAAAAGGGAAGGTTTTCCCCTTGGGCCTGAACAAATTCTAGTCCTGAGTGTTGGGCATTGCCAAATCTTAGCATTGCAGATGAATGATCGACGCCAACAGCAAGATAGGCGCAGTGGCTCCTAATGAATTCTAAAGTTACCCCGGTTCCACAACCGACATCAACAAACCTTGACCCCGGCTCCAATCCGGCTAGGTCCAAAGCTCTCTGAGTTAGTTTCAAACCACCCGGTCTGACACCGTGAGCAGCAAGATCTGTCGCGCCCAAAATCTCATAGACTTTTTTGGCTGATGTATCTCGAGAGAACGTCACTTATCTTCCAATAGCTTCTCTATCTCGGCCATTTTAACCGTTGCAAGCTTTTCAGGAATAAATACCTGTCCACATTTAGGGCACCTGGGCAGATCCACGGGGTAACCACTCCCCATGTATCTGACTTCAATCTTTCCGAGTTCCAGTTCCGAACCACAATCAGCGCATATCCAATCTCCAACTTCATCTGAATTCACGTAACTACTCACGATTTAGATTCCTCTATAATTTGCATTCGATGGCTGTAGGCGTTATGCACAGTGAAACCACCTTCATTCGGCGCATATTCGACCCAATAGGTGACTTTCGCGGGGGTAAAGTGAGCCAAATAATGCCCAGTGGATCGATTTACAAACTTCGCTCCTGATTTCTCCGCATGCTCAATGACCCGTTTGATGTCGTCGTTCAGGATCATCCTTTGTGCCATCAGATCCTGAATTTCTTGGGGAATATATAGTTTTATCATTTGATGTTCCTGAACCTTGTCCACAGGTTCTTTCCAAAGGTTTTCAAGTAAGGATTTTCTGAGACAAGAGCGATTTTCCCGGATCTGTGAGTAGTCCAGAGGTCTTCCAACAACATTCTTTGCACCTGCGGTTCCAAAAATCAGATCCAGTAAATGCCACGTGGTTTTGCCTTGGGATTGGAAATGGTCCTGACATACTGCGCAATAGGCGACGAAATCATCCGGACTCTCGTTGACACGTCGATTCATAACATTGATAGCCAAATCCCGATTGGCGAAACACATCAGGCCACCGTATCCACAACACTCTGTCAAACTACGGCTCAGGGGGAGTTCATGGATCTCATAATTCAGCTTTTTCAATATGTAGCGCACAGCCTGGTGAACTTGTGGTTCATGTCTCGACGAACAGGGATCGTGAATTGCAAGAGCCATTCGATGTGTTTCTCCGACATGATTCGGAAGACCATATTTTTCAATCGTCTCCCACAATGAAACCAGTTTGACTTGAGGTAAATGTGTTTTGAACAATGAATAACATGAAGAACAAGCCGTAATAACCTCCGGACGATCCATCCGCTCCCATTCATACAAAAATTCTGATAGAGACTTGGAAAAATCGTCTTTTCGACCGGCCCAGTCCGCGGGAGTTCCACAGCAGCGCAACATTAGACCCACCCCACCCTTGAGCCGTTCCATGAGGTAATAGTAGGTTCTCTCAACGTTTGGACTCGAAGAGCCGCTAAGTCGGCAACCAGGGAAAAACAAAAATGCGCTGGTATTTGTTCTCGGCTGATGGCGGACCAATGAACATTTGTCGCTATTACTGAATTCCATGTCTCGAATAGCGAACTCGTGGGCAGTAGGCGGCATCTTGCGCTGACTGACCATGATCTCTCTTGCGGCTTTGCACACATTGCCCATGTGAAGAGATTCAGGACAAACCTCTTTACAAAGGCCGCACAAGCTGCATGAGTTTATAAGTTTGTTACCGTGCCGTTGCCCCATTACAATTGACAGATTGTTGTAAATCTGCCTGATGTATTTTCTTGGGTAACCATTGAAACTTGAGAGGAATTCACATACTTTCACGCACTCCATGCACTCGCACTTAATGCATCTGAGCGCCTCCTGAACAGCGTCATTTTCTGAATATCCCCGAGATCGATTTTTCATTGGCACTCGGTCCTGGTAGTCAACACCAAAGGTACTTGTAAACAGCCTGGTTTGGTAAGGACCTTCATTTTCTCTAGACGCAGTAATCGACACACCTTGTAAGAATCGATCTATGGATATCGCTGCCCTTCGACCGTTAGAAATAGATGTTATCGGAGAAAGGGGGGCCTCGGTTCTCATAATGCTCCCCCCTGCAAAGACTCCATCGAGCTTCGTCTCAAACGTCATCGGGTCAATTTCTAGCTTTTCCCCTCCGAAACAATTCATTTCTATGGCGTCCAAGGTTCGCCGACCTGTCCCCAAATATATAGCGTCAAAACTTGATCTAAGGTCTGAAATAGAAAGGTCTGCGCCAAGAGACTTTTCAAATTCAAATGTTATCCGCGGGTTTGACATTATCTGAAGGTCCGATTCTATGTCCGCCTTCGGCAACAGGTCCCCGGAATAATCCCAAACACTTCCGCCAAGTCGATCCGTAGCCTCGAGAACAGCGCACTCGTAGCCTCTTTTTGAGAGGTCCACAGCAGCGGTAAGCGCACTGAGTCCTGCGCCAACTATAGCTACTCTCTTGTTTCTAGCAGGCAAAGGAACGACCTTCTTAGTTACCGGTTTGCCCCAGGTTACGGCGGCTCTTTCCAAAGAGCGAATGGCAATGGTCTCGCCAACTTCCCGTCTTTTACAGAAATTCTCACAAGGATGATCACAGATATGGCTGATAATCCGGGGGAATGGAACGGTCTTTACAAAAATGTTTAAGGCTGTTGAAAAATCTCTTTGAGCTATAGCGGTACACATGGACCTCACATCAACATGCACCGGACAATTAGACACGCACCATGGAGAGCACTCTTGAATACAGAGATTTTCGAGGTCCCGCAATTCTTTCTGGTTCATGAATTTGCGCCACCCCAGGATCGGTTTGATGCCAATCGGTGGAGCTCAGGCGCGAAAAAACGCGCCTGAACAGGTTTATTGAAATTGATTATCCAAGAGCCTTGAGCCCGGCCAGGACCTTCTCAGGAAGAGCCGGAGCCTGTCTGATACGAACGCCGGTAGCATTATAGATCCCATTGATCACAGTGGCATGTGGAGAGGTCAGTGGTAATTCACCTACTCCTGCCGCTCCAAAAGGACCATGTTCTCTGGGATTCTCGAAATAAACAATCTTGAAGTTGTCTGGGATGTCCTTTGTGTAGGGCAAGCCACAGTCAACCAGGCTTGTATGTTTGTTTAAATCCTCAAAATCTTCAGATAGGGCCAGTCCAATACCCTGTGCTACGCCTCCATATATCTGCCCATCTACAACCAGCTTGTTATTGATTTTGCCGATGTCGGCCATAACAGTGAACTTCTCGACTTTCGTCTTGCCTGTTTTAGTGTCCACTGCCACTTGGGCCATGAATACCCCATACATGTAAACCGGAAAAGGATTACCCTGACCGTTCTCGTCACACGGAGTGCACATCGACGCTGTCCATTTGCCGGAATACTTAAGAGGTATATTCTCGGCTTTCATCTCGTCGTATGTACGGAACGTGCCATCCGATTTTCGCATTGCGTTGAGCAGCATGTCGCATCCGTTCTTTATGGCGTTGCCGGTCATAACCTGCTGGCGGCTTCCTCCGGACGGCCCGCTATTAGGAACAAGAGCAGTGTCATTCATAACGAGCTTAATCTTATCCGGACTAATTCCAAGAGGTCGAAGCCCCTCATGGCAAGTTCCCAAGGCTCCCATATCCGCTCCCTGGCCATGGTCTTCCCATGAAGAAGACAATGTAACCCCATCAGGAGTCAGTTCTACCCACACTTCAGAGGAATCAGGACCATCGAGACCACATCCGTAGATCCCAATTGACACCCCTACACCCTTTTTCAGTTCTGGAGTTGATTCCTTTTTAGCCAGTTCGAGAGCTTCCTTGTACATAGGCCTCAATTTGTCGATCATCTCAGGGAAACTGTAACCATCCGGCGTTTGGCCAGTAGGAGTAGTGTCCCCCGGCCGATAAACGTTCAAATATCTCAACTCGAGAGGATCTTTTCCCATTTTGACGGCAAGTTCATCCATCAGACTCTCAGATGCGAAAAAGCTTTGAGGTGATCCATAGGCCCGGAAAGCGGAACCCCAAGCATGATTTGTGCAAACGGTTTTTCCAACGCCCCTTATGTTGGGAATACCGTATCCCGCACCGATGAACTGAGCGCCACGCACCGTGAGAAGATCACCAAACTCGGAATAAGGACCATGATCAACAATCCAGTCACCTTCCATAGCGACAATCTTGCCATCTTTGTCAGCGCCATATTTTAGATCAACAAAGAATGGAGA
>JACWAG010000171.1 GCA_014874425.1 Syntrophaceae bacterium
CGTGAAAATTCCGCCAGTAACTGGTTGGTCAGCTACACAGAAACCTGCCATGCGCCCCCGCAAAAAAAGATTGGGCAAATTTCCCTTGTCACAAACTATTTTGATTGTTTTTCGCGGTCGAACTGTCTCGGTAACCCATGGCCTGGTTTGTTCGCGAAAATAAGATTGTAGGCCACTGGGATCACCAATAGGCTGAACAACGTCGAGGCGATTAGTCCAAAGATCAGCGCCCAGGCCAGTCCGGCGAACACACTGTCCATAGTTATCGGCCAAGCGCCCAGCATCGCGGCGCCGGCAGTAAGCAGAATAGGGCGAAGTCTAACTGCGCAGCTCTCTACAAGAGCCTGTATCAGGGTTCGCCCGCGAGCGAGCGCCAGATGGGTAAAATCGACAATAATAATGGAATTGCGTGTCACGATGCCTGATAGAGCAATTACTCCAATCATGGCAGGCGAGGAGAAAAAGAACGGATCAGGAAAACCACCTACCGACTGGGTCCCAAACATGTTTAGCAACCAGAATCCAGGCAGAACGCCGATGACCATTAGTGGTATGGCCAGCATCACCACTACAGGTAAAAGAAATGATCCTGTCTGGTAGCTCAAAACAATGTAAATCATCAGCAAAGCGCCTGCGAATCCAACCCCAAGATCACGGAAAATGTTTATTGTCAGGCGCATTTCACCTTCGTCCCACCATTTGACCGTCACTCCTTGCGGGACTGTCCATGGCTGTCCACCACCTTTGTGGAACATTGTCCGCTTGGCAAGGGGCCGGGCTGGGGCGTTTTTTTGCTCCGAGGATAGAGTCAACCATTTCTCGGGAGTAACCTGATCGGCGCGTATATCGATGATTGTTTCGACAGGCGGCCGCCCAGCCATTTCGGCCAGGACGTATACAACTCGCTTCAGATCTCGATGGTAGATTGTCTTGTCCTCAATGCGACGTTCCCATTGCCCCAACTCAGCAAGGGGTAGTCGCGCTCCAGATTGACCACGCACGTTAATTTGAGAGAGATCTAGCAGGCCTGAACGTTCCGCACGAGAAATCCAGAGTGTGATTGGGACTACTGATCGGTCTCTGGGTGAATCCAGGATCCCGACATTTTCTCCGGCCAGGGCAAGTCGTATTGTGGCTGAGATATCAGCCGTGCTTACACCGTGGGCTGCCGCTTTGGCTTTATCAACAACGAATTGATACTTGGTCTGGTCTTCATCAACGGAATCATCCAGGTCAACCACTCCCGGTTCCTTAAACATTCGCGCCTTCACCTGTTGAGCCGCTTTAATTAGTTCTTCGTAACTCCGATCAGGTTCCCCATAGACCGCTGCTACAACAGTGGACATAACAGGAGGTCCTGCCGGCAACTCGACCAACTTGAATTTAACGCCATGTCTTTTGGCGATAGCGGTAAGATCGTTTCTCAAGCGCAGCGCCAGTTCGTGACTGGGAGTATTTCTCTGCGTTTTGTGGATGAGGTTGACGCGAATATCAGCTCGGTTAGCGGCTTCTCTTAGGAAATATTTTCGCGATAATCCATTGAAATCTACTGGAGAATGCGTGCCGACATATGTTTCAAAATCGGTTATCTCAGGAACGGTCCTTAAATAATTCTCGAAATCGCGCGCCGCCGAATCCGTACGTTCTAGAGTTGTACCATTAACCATATCAAGAACCAGCAGCAGTTCATCCTTGTTGTCGAATGGCAGTTGTTTTGGTTGAACTTTCCTGGTCAGGACAAGCAAGACACTGGCCAGAAACGCTATAATTACCAGCGTGATAAAAAAATACGCGCGCCATCGGCTTTGCAGGAGAGGTTCCAGAATCGGGCGTAGGAAACGATAGATCATGGTCTTGGTAACGTCTTCCTCTGTCTCGTGAGCGCCCCCGGGTAAGGCTTTACCGGTTTCGTAACGCCTGCGTAGCGCATGGTAGGCAAGCCAGGGCGTAACAGTAAATGAGATCAGCATCGACATCATCATGGTGACCGGAACGTTCACAGCCATCGGTCGAAGGTAATCATGCATTTCTTCGGTAACAAAGAACAGAGGGAGGAAAGAAATTATTACAGCGATTGTAGCCGCAATGAGCGGCGGTCTGATTTCGTTTACAGCTTCCAGAACAATTTCCCTGGTGGCCTTCCCGTTTATGTCGAAATGCCGCCGAATATTCTCCACATCAACAATCGGATCATCTACCAAAAGACCGAGCGACACGGTGAGCGCAAAAAGAGTGACCCGATTGATTGAAAACCCAAGCCAATAGTTAATGATCAAAGTGAACCCGAAAACACAGGGGACCGCTACAGCGACTACCAACGATTCGGTAAAACCTAATCCGACCGTCAATAAGCACAGCACGACCACAATACCAACCGCCAACCCTTCTATAAGCTCATTGACTTTCGCATCGGCGGTAATTCCGTAATTGCGTGTAATAGAAACAGAGAAATCCGATGGAACGACTGTAGCCTTGATTTGATTAAATTGCGCAATGATATCATGTGCGACTGAGACGTTGTTTGAGTCCTTCTGCTTGGCTAGGGCAATAGTGACCGCAGATTGACGAAAAGCCTTTTGTGCAGAAGGGTTAAGGGCGGTAGCCACAGGATTGCCAGAAGCCTCGGTTTCTTTCTGTTTGCCCCAGGCGGGCCCGTGACTGAATCGAACATAGTTGACAACCTCTCCCGGACCATCAGTCACGTCTGCGATATCTCTAAGATAAACCGGGCGCGCTTCACTTCCGAAATCGGTAACTCCGACAACCAGATTTTCCAGATCGTGTTTGTTACGAATAAATGTTCCGCTCTCGACGCGAATTTCCTCATCAATCCGTGTGTAAGACCCGGTCTGTTCGTTAACATTAGCGCCCTGGATCGCCTGTCTAAGTTCAAGAGGTGTAATGTGAAAACCGGCCAACCTTTCAGGATGAGGTCTCACCATCAATTGACGAGGTTCACCGCCTACAATGGAAGTAATCCCAACCTTGGGGACGTCCTGTAATCTATCCAGGACTTCCTCAGCCACACGGCGCAACTGATAGTGAGTCGCTGTAGGACTCGTAAAGGTAAGTGTGACTATTGGAACATCATCCGTCTCGACCGGTTTTAGCACCCAACCAGTGACACCTGGTGGAATCTTGTCAAGGTTCTGGTCGAGCCATTTCTTGAGTTTGACTAAACTCCCGATGCGGTCCTGACCGACATAGAATCTAACTGAAACAATGGCCGCTCCAGGCATGGACCGCGAATAAACGTACTCCACCCCGTCAATCTGTGAAAGATACCTTTCGAGTGGAGAAGATACGATCTGTTCAATCTGAGCGGCGGATCGACCAGGAAAATTGACGTAGATGTCCGCCGCTGGGATTATTATCTGAGGCTCCTCCTCGCGCGGCGTCGCCATAAGCGCTACTATACCGGCAACTACCGCTAGAAGGATTAGCACCAACGAGATATTGGATTCGAGAAATGTCCGGACGACACGAGTGGTGAAATTGTGTTTTTGCTCATTCATAGCCGAGCATCCTCAACAGGTTGACGAATTACGAGAATCTCGCCAGGCTTGAGTCCGCTCAAGATTTGAATTTTGTCTCCAGCTACTGGATTTCCGACCACAACAGAACGCTGTTCAATCCCCCAAGGTGTATTTACATCTACCATGTCC
>JACWAG010000172.1 GCA_014874425.1 Syntrophaceae bacterium
TCAGATGTTGGAGTTTTCAAGTCTTGCTCCGTCTGAATTGCGGGTAGGTAAATCCTGAATGTGGTCCCATGCCCCAGTTCGCTATTACAAGTGATGTGACCATCATGCTGTTTAACTATACCGTAGACAGTCGCAAGTCCTAGTCCCGTCCCTTTTCCTGTTTCCTTGGTCGTAAAAAACGGCTCAAATATGTGAGACAGAGTTTCATTGGCTATCCCTTCGCCGGTATCCGAAACAGTTAACAAGACATAACTTCCAGGTTTGGCGTCAAGATGTGCGCTGCAATATTCGTCGCTTAACCGTATGTTTTCAGTCGCAATGGTCAATGTCCCGCCATCCGGCATTGCATCCCTGGCGTTCACCCCGAGATTCATCAAGACTTGGCCTATCTGAGACGAATCCCCGTGAATTGATTCCAGAGCCCCACTGAGATGTAAATCGATTCTTATGGTCTTTGGGATCGTGCGAGACAAGAGGCTCCGAATAGAGGTTATTTCCTGATTCAAGTCGACAGGAACAAACTTTGTCTCAACCTTTCGGCTGAAAGTCAGCAAGCTCTTAACCAGATCGGCCCCACGTCTTCCCGCCTGACTTATTTTCTGTAGATCAGCGTAGTCAGGATCTTCTGCTTTCTTGTGTTGGAGTATGAGTTCGGAATATCCCAATACCGCTTGGAGAAGGTTGTTGAAATCGTGAGCGATACCCCCAGCCAAAGTCCCCACCGCTGTCATTTTTTGGGCCTGTAGAAGCTGTATCTGCAATTCCACATTCTCGGTCACATCGTGGGCTACATCCACAAAACTAACTATCTCACCCGAGGAATCACGAACAGGGGAAATTGCAACGTCCTCGTAGAATATCTGGCCATCCTTTCTCTGGCTGACAAGCCTTCCTTTCCAGGGTTTACCGCTCCTGATGGCCGCCAACGGCTCTTTGTAGTAGGAACTGTCGAGTCCTTCGCTTTTAAGGAATCTGGTATCCCTGCCTATAACTTCTTCCTTTCGATAACCAGAGATATGCTCAAATGCAGGATTAATGTATTGGATCTTCCCCTTCCTATCCGTAATCATAACGGCCTCGATGGATTGCTCGATGGCGGTCGACAAATGCCTTTGAGTTTCCTCAGCCTTTCGTGAGGCGGTGATGTCCACAAACATGGCTCGCGTGCCGGTCACGTTGCCGGAGTAATCTGTTTCAGGTTTCGTGTACAATAATGTCTGGATCATTCCGCCGTTGCGTGTCACGAGTTGTCGTTCGCCCATGACGAATTCTCCTTCAAGAGCCCGTGAATAGCCACCACCTTCAAGGAGTCGGGTCTGTGAATCGGGCGAATAAAAGTCGGCAAGAGGCTTCCCAATTACCTCCTCGCGGGTAAAACCCACGGCACGGAGAAACAATTTGTTGCAGTTGCTAATGAAGGGAACACCCTGTTCATTCCGAGTGATGACATACATCAAGGGCGCATCCTGAAACAGATTTAGATATTTCTCCTCGCTTCGCCGCAACCGCTCCTCTACCCGCTTACGATCAGTGATGTCTTCGAAGATCCCCAGCACACCAATGACTTGTCCTTGTCTGTCATGGTACGGCACTTTAATAGTATGCGCCCAACGATTTTCACCGCCGAGTTGATAGAGTTTTTCAGTGACTGTTGCCATACCGGTATCCATACAAGCTTGGTCGTCGGAGCGGTACGCTTGAGCCAGTTCTGGGGGGTGGAACGCGAAGTCATCCTTGCCTACTATCTCTTCCGGCGTGATCCCAAGGTCTGAGGCGTAGTTCCCGTTGCAAGACAGGTAGGCCGAATTGCGGTCTTTGATGAAAATGCGTTGTGGAAGGTGTTCAACCAGACTACGATAGCGCTCTTCGCTCTCACTCAGGGCCTCCTCCGCCTGCTTGCGCTCGGTGATGTCCATAATAGATCCCTCTACAATCCCCAGATCGGGGTAAAGCCTCAATGACGTTAGGCATGTTCGCTCCTCGCCCTGTTCATTCAGCATCTTGTACTCGAAGTCGGCGACTTGGCCATCGGCATTCAGCCTATGGACCATTTTCTCCCGTTCATGCGGATGAGCCCAGAGGATCACTGAAGGCTTGCCTCTAACCTCTTCACGGGTTCGGTTGAGTATCTTTAGGAATTTATCATTGACATCAAGGGTTTCGGAACCGTCCAGTCTTGACCTGAACATTCCGACTCCTGCGTTGTTGAAGAGGTTCCGGTACTTCTCTTCGCTTTCTTTGAGAGCCATTTCGGAATGCAGGAATTTAGATTCAATAGCCTCCAATTCAGCCATTTTGAGGCGCATGTCTTTCAATTCTTCAATAAGCTCTTCTTTGCTTTTATCCTGATCTGACATGGCGAGGACCCCACTGTGAGAAAGGGTTAGCAGACGGTTTAAATTCCCCATGTTTTTATATCAAAAGTCAGTCGGGAAATCTAAAAAGAATATATCCCAATACTAGAAAACGATGTCCGTTCACTAACGAATTCTCTGTATCCAAAAAAACTCCGCTGCGCATTCTGGGTCATTTTCCTTGACAGACTTAACCACTATCTATAGATATATCTGATTAGTATTATCGGTATTGTTGATACAACATCAAAAATTCCTTGTTCTGGAGGAAACACTAATGACTGCCCCTTACGAGCAGATGTGGAAAGATCTCGGGCTTGACCTGGTCGCACACGACATGTTGCTTCAAGTCCTCGGTAAAGGATATCAGGACATATTCCTGACTCAAGAATCCCGACCTCAAGGTATGGATTACTTCAACTTTGTCATGAGTGAAGTTCATGGTCTTCGAATCAAGGAATTACTCGACGGCAAGAAAGAAGGCAAAAAGGTTGTTGGTTCTTTTTGCGTGTTCGTTCCTGAAGAAATAGTCAGAGCGGCGGACGCGACCCTGGTAGGTTTGTGCACCGGAGCGGATTTTGCAACCGAGGAAGTCGAAAAGGTCCTTCCGAGAAATACATGTTCATTGATCAAGTCTGCGTTTGGCTTCAAGCTAGGTAAGGTTTGCCCTTACATTGAATCAGCGGACATGATCGTTGGCGAAAATACATGTGATGGCAAGAAAAAGTCTTACGAGGTCTTTGGACAGCTTGTTCCGAACCTTTACGTCATGGATCTCCCGCAGATGAAAAGTCCGGAGGGCAAAGCATTACTTAGAGCAGAGTATTACAGGTTTAAGGATCGGGTAGAACAACTTACTGGAAACAGGATTGACGACGCCAGGCTCAAAAACGGCATCGATATCGTCAACAATAAACGCAGGGCGGTTCATCGTCTCACTCAACTGCGAAAAGCCGACCCCGCTCCAATATCAGGTCTTGACGCGTTGCTCATTAACCAGGTGTTTTTTTACGACGACCCTATTCGTTTCACACAATCGGTTAACAAGATATGTGACGAGATTAAAGAGAGAATCAAAACTAACTCAGGCGTCGCGGCCAAAGGAGCCCCCAGAATTCTGCTTTCCGGCTGCCCAATGGCGGTCCCAAACTGGAAACTACCCTGGATCGTAGAAACCAGTGGAGCGGTCATTGTGGGTGAGGAGTCCTGCGTAGGAGAAAGAGGGGTGCGCAACCTTACTGCTGATACGGGCTCAACTTTGGACGAATTGATGGATGCGATTGTTGAAAGATATTTTCAGGTAGATTGCGCAATATTTACCCCCAACCCCGATAGACTCCAACATGTCAAGGACATGGCCACCGCTTATAATGCAAACGGTGTCATTCATTACGGATTGCAGTTCTGTCAACCTTATCAGATGGAAGCGATGCCTGTGGAGCACGCACTGGAAAACGCCGGGATTCCCGCGCTACGGATTGACACGGATTACAGCATGGAAGATGTCGAACAACTTAAAACCCGTGTGGAAGCTTTCATTGAACGACTCAGATAATTGAGTTTCCTCAGCGACGTTTTCGAGGGACCCGGAGGACGATTCAGGGTTCCTCATTTCAATATTCAGTATGATTTAAAACTATTGGCTTATTAGGAGTTGGGATTGATTTCTACGGGGATCGACATCGGGTCCAGAACCATCAAAATAGTTAGTATAGATTCCAGTGATCGGAAAATGGTGGTGAGCAGAAGGGTTGAAACAACATTTAATCCGTTGGAGCAGGCCAGGAAGCTACTAGATGGAATTGAGAGCAACCGCCTTATTGCGACTGGATACGGCCGAAAACTTGCGCAGGAAAATTTTGGCGGCCATTCTATAACAGAAATTCAGGCGCACGCTCTTGGAGCCAGACACGTGTTTTCAGAATGTCAGGCGATCCTCGACATAGGTGGTCAGGATACTAAAGCCATTTCGTTGGACCTTAGGGGAAAGGCTCAGAAGTTCGAAATGAATGACCGTTGCGCAGCAGGCACCGGCAAGTTCCTGGAGTTTATGGCCACTAGTTTCCAGGTCCCGATCGAGGAATTCGGTAGTTTTGCCTTAGCAGGGGTCGAGGGTCTTAAAATCAACAGTATGTGCACGGTCTTCGCTGAAGCTGAAGCGACGTCTCTCATGGCTCGAGGTAGTCGTCCCCAGGACATAGCCTTTGCGTTACA
>JACWAG010000173.1 GCA_014874425.1 Syntrophaceae bacterium
AACGTTCAGGGAAGTATACGTAATTAAGCCCGTAAGTGTACCCATAAACCCTGAAGAAACACCGAGCGAGCTTCAAACCTTCATCAGAACGTATCATCCTGATTTCCAGGTCTTCCACATTCTCAAGTCTACCGTCCTCTTCTGTTTGACCTGATTCTATCGAATCCCAGTCGCTCTGGTCGTAAATCTTAGAAGGCAGATTCTTGACCAGGACAAGTCTTTGACCCGATTTCCCGAGGTTGATAAGTTTGACTTCATCAACCACGGGTGAATTTATTGAAAGAGAAAATGGTGATACATCGCCTGAATTATCACCTCTTAGTTGAATGGGCAAACCTTGGTGTTCAATAACTATAAAAAATTCACCTGACTGGACACCAAGCGAAACAATTATCGGAACCGGCGCCGATTGGTCCTGATTTATACGAAATAAACGCTCAAGTATACCTCTGGTAAGTTTGGCTATCTGTCCAGATTCGACACCAGAGATGCCTTGAGACTCACATATCCCATTTACCAGGTCATACACAGCAGGCGCCAGTCTCATATCATGAATGAGAGTCAATGTCGCAAGGTGTTTCTCGAGCACGAATAACTCCATTTTCATAATGGAAGGTTAAAGCCAAGCAGTCACAGATTGAGCTAGGCTTGAGGTTCTCTATGTCCCAGAAGTATTAATTTTTGCTCTATTGCGGCTTCGAGCTTTTTCTCCCATTCATTCCATGCGGTACGCAATTCGTCGAGTTCTTTCGACAAACGAATCCATTCCCCTTCAACGGAAGCAGCATCAGATCCGTCTCGATCAAATCGCCTAAGTTCAATACTCCTAAGCGTTTCCATAAGAGGTCTGACCGCAGTTTTTATACCTCGAAGCTTCTTTAGAATCGCCTCCTCCTCGTATGTCAACACCATCTTTGTCTTACAATCGCAACAAGGATCGTAGCCACCAGCCTTGTCTGATAAGCACCCACAACCTGTTTCTTTTTCAATTACGGAACCAGACATGACCAATCACCTCCACACTTTATTTGAAAATATAGATACACAATCATGAAAATTGGTTCAGTATAAAACATCAGAGTGTGAGTCCTTTTTCACACAACGCAGTCCGCAATTAGTCGGTATCTGGTAGTTCGATTTCTGAAGGAAACATCAAACAAAGAAGGGAGAATAACGAGTTGGATCTAATACTGACCAACGATGTGATCCATAAGGGTATTCATCATTTCATGAAATATGACCTTATAACCACCGGGCCAAGTGTGCCTTATGGGAGGAGGGGGAACATAACCAGAAAAAATTTGTTGGTCGCCCTTAGGTTGGTATGCGGCTACCTGGGTTGTCTTCTCTCCTTGGGCTGGGAAATCGGAAGCGAAAGACGCGCCGACGAAGAAAATAACCACCACAAAAGCGACAAACCATATAGTTCGTGATCTAACCACAATGTACTCCACTGAAGCAATTGTAGCGCAAGACTTGAAAGAAATCAACCTAATTGATCGGCCACGCCGCATGCTTGCCAAATATCGCATTAAACAAAATGAAGCGTTCAGGTCAAGTTGTTATTTGCCTCTAATTTAGACACATCAAGGAACATGGCGTTTTAAAAAAAGCTAGGTCGATTGTGTCCTATTGAATATGAGCGTTTTCCGCCCATCCTTGAAAATCACCAACATTCTTTCTGCACCCGTGATGTCCAGAACCTTACCAACGCCAAACGTCGGATGCTCGATAAACTCAGAGACTACGAAAGATTCAAAAACCCCGTATTTGCGAGGAACAATATCGTCAGGCATTTCCGCCATAAAGGAATTCCATTCGTTCTCGGCTTTGCCGGGCTTCGGCGTTGCGGACTTAAGGGTCCGACCGGTAGATGAAGCCGAATTGCGTGAGGTCGACGAAGCTTTTTGGACAACTCCCTGTTTAAACGCATGAATTGCGTGACAGGTAAGACATTCGACCTTTTTAACCTGACTGCCGACAACAGCAATAATTCGATGGCTCAATACCATAAGGCACTTACCACACCAAGCGTCAATATCGTCACCCGGCCCAACAGACAACGATGTCATGATAGAAAAACCTCCAATTACGACATTTCGTGTCGAAATTAAAAACCCCTGTTCCAAGTTTGTATCTGGAACAGGGGCTGTTTGTATCCCGGCAACGACTTACTCTCCCACGCAGTCACCCACGCAGTACCATCAGCGCTGGAGGGCTTAACTTCTGTGTTCGGAATGGGAACAGGTGTTGCCCCTCCGCCATAATCGCCGGGAAGCTCTAAATAACCAAGGAAGATAGCTATGCCGACACCGTGTCGGCGTATATATCAACCAAATAGGTGATCGAGGATACATCATAATTGAAGGAATCAAGCCTCACGACCTATTAGTACTGGTAAGCTCCATGCATTACTGCACTTCCACACCCAGCCTATCAACCTCGTAATCTTCGAGGGGTCTTCAGGGGCCTAAGCCCGGGATATTTAATCTTGAGGTCGACTTCCCGCTTAGATGCTTTCAGCGGTTATCCGATCCGAACGTAGCTACCCGGCTATGCCGCTGGCGCGACAACCGGAACACCAGGGGTTCGTCCATCCCGGTCCTCTCGTACTAGGGACAGATCCTCTCAAATATCCTGCGCCCGTGGAAGATAGGGACCGAACTGTCTCACGACGTTCTAAACCCAGCTCGCGTACCGCTTTAATTGGCGAACAGCCAAACCCTTGGGACCTACTTCAGCCCCAGGATGCGATGGGCCGACATCGAGG
>JACWAG010000174.1 GCA_014874425.1 Syntrophaceae bacterium
CTATATATCTAATAAATATGGCTTATTTTAGCTAGCCCTGACACGCTGATTTTGGTCCACACTCGTAATCCAGCATTAATCAATAAGGGTTTTACATAGTAATTTCAGGAGATAACGAAACAATGCTTATATTTATTCTACTAAATTACGCGCTTAATCACTCACGTTACGCGCAAACCAACCCGAATTTGTCGGCGTTCAACCAATTATTAGGGTTCCCTAAATCCATCCTTGCCCTTTCAATCATAGGGGTGGTTTCAATTGTTTTGCTCCACTCCGAAGCTTGCGCGCTTATGGAAGTCCCGCCATTTAACGCCGACCTCGATAAAATTCTCCAAAGAGAACTTCCGGCCAATTGTGAAATATCCTGTCAGGTCGCTGATTTGGATTCCGGTCGGATTCTAATGGAAAAAAACCCGAATTTGCCTCTAACTCCCGCCTCGACACTCAAGATAGTGACTTCAGCCAGCGCTCTCCAAGAACTGGGCGCGGATTACAGGTTTTTTACCAATGTCTACGCGAATGATATAAAAGCAGGGTCTGTCGGGGACCTCTTCGTGAAAGGTTATGGGGATCCACATCTTGTGACTGAGGAGCTTTACGCGCTGGTTCGAGAATTGGTCGATACCGGACTAACTGATGTTCGCGGGGCTATAATAGTTGATGATTCGTATTTCAACCCAGACAAACCACTGGATGATACCAATGATCCGGGTTATCGCTCGTATGACGCGTTGTACAGCGCGTTATCGTTGAACTTTAATTCCATAAAGATAGTAGTGATACCCGGCACAGCATCCGGTAAACCCGCTCGCTTGCTCATGGATCCTTTTTCTGATTACGCGTCCCTTTCGGGGCATGTGCAAACAGTCCCTGGAGCGCAACCCGCTAAGATCGACGTTTCAAAGAAGGTGACGAATAATGAGCAGGAACGCATCGTCGTTCGAGGATCTGTGGGCGTTGATTCTCAATCGAAGGGTAAATATGTAAATGTTCAGTCTCCAAGCATATATATGGGTAATGTGTTGAAGGAATTGTTGCAGAAAGAGGGAATAAAGGTCAAAGGCCCGGTGATCAAAGGCTTAACGCCCTCTGATGCGATCCCATACATCGAGCACCAGTCTATGCCGTTAGGACTTATCGTTTATTGGTTGGGCAAATTGAGCAACAATTTCATTGCTGAGCAAATTTGTCTCGCCATGGGTGCACACGCGCATGGGGCGCCAGGGACGCGTGAAAAGGGTTTGGATGTGATGAGAAAATTCCTGACTAAAGCCGGGGTCGAGGAAAAGGACTTTTCTCTTGTGGACGCTAGCGGTCTCTCCCGAAGAGATAGAATAAGCGCTTCCGCTCTTGTAAAAACGTTGGCGTGCGCTTCTCACAATTTTTACTTTAGCCCCGAATTTATCTCTTCACTTGGAATATCTGGCGTTGACGGAACACTTAAAGAAAAGTTCAACGCCGATAATACGAAGCGTAGAATTAGGGCCAAAACGGGAACCTTGCGAGGAGTGAACGCCTTGGCGGGGTTTGGGCTTGGTGGAAATGGAAAGCCGATTGTTTTCGCGATGATAGTCAATAGCGCACAAAAAGGGGTCGGCATAATAAATTACGCCGACCGAATTATGCGCGCCATCTTTAATTCACATTTAAATCACTAAAAGTGTCCTGTCGGAATCGATCTCTTCAGAAAATTTAGTCGTTCACGGTGATCAAACCGACGGAATCATTTAGTCGCTGAACCACCCTGTCTTTCCCCAGAATCGCTAACAGTTCAAACAAACCTGGACCTACAGAAGACCCGGAAACAGCGGTGCGGGCGGCGTTGATAAGCAAGCCGGCCTTCACCTGCTTTTTTTCGGCGAATGAGCGAAAAACATCTTCTATCTTTTCGATGTCGAAATTCGGTAACATGGTAAGTTCCTGGGCCAATTCAGGGAGATATTCAGCCAGCTTAAGATCCTGACAGAGGTTCTTTTTCACTGCCTTGGGATCGAATTCATAGTTGTTAGAAAAACAAAATCTTCCTTTGGATGAAAAATCCGTTACGACATGATAACGAGATCTTATTAGATCTATTACGGCCAAGAACCACTCTTTTTGACTCGTTTCATAGACCTGGCTCCAAAGGCCATTGCTTTCCAGTTCGCTTTTAACGTACGGAACCAATTCATCCAGGGGCATTGTTCGGACATATGTCGCGTTAAAATGAATCGCCTTAGGATCTGTCCAGTTCTTGGAGTCACCAGGAACATAGTTGAAAATTGAATTATGTCTGTTGATGCGCGATAGATCAAAGGCCTCTATGAGTTCTTCCCGAGAAAAAAACTCTTTGCCATCCTGCGAAGACCAACCAAGAAGGGCTAAAAAATTGCACAACGCCCATGGCAAAAAGCCTCTACGTCTGTAATACGAAATAGTTACCACTTCTCCATGGACCCGTTTAGAGAGTTTTGCCTTCTTATTGTCAAGGGTAAGCGGCATATGAGCGAAAATCGGGGGTTTTATTCCCAAAGCGTTGTAAATCAGGATTTGTTTGGGAGTATTGGCAAGCCCGTCAGCGCCCCGGATCACGTGTGATATTCTGTCCAGAGAGTCATCTACCGCGTTTGACAAGATGTACAGCGGAGTTTGATCCGACCTTAAAATCACAAAATCTTCAATGTCCCTGGCGCGTTTTTCTATCCTACCATATGCCGAATCCTCGAAGGCTATGAGCGGACATTCATCTCTCGTAACTTTAAATCTTACGACACTCGACATTCCCTGATCAAGGTTATGCTGGACCTCTTCCTGGGTCAGTTTTCGACAACGTCCATCGTACATGAACGCGGTCTTTTTGGCTTCAGCCTCTTTTCTTTGGGTATCCAGGTTTTCTTTAGAGCAAAAGCAGCGATAAGCTTGCCCTTCCCTTAAAAGTTTGAAAGCCGCTTCTTTGTGTTTGTCGAGGTTTTGGGTCTGAAAATTGGGGCCTTCATCCCAATCCAGCCCCAACCATCTTAATCCCTCAAGGATTTCTTCAACTGAATCCTGAGTAGATCGCTCCAGGTCAGTGTCTTCAACCCGGAGTATAAAAACACCACCGCATTTCTTTGCCCATAACCAGTTGTACAGGGCGGTTCGAGCCCCACCAAGGTGCAAGTAGCCTGTAGGTGAAGGGGCGAACCTGACCCTAACTGGATGCAAATCTGTTTCTGACTCTTCGTTCATTTTTTTAAACTCATTCTCCCTTAATTGGGTCCAGGACAATTACCGTATTGCCGGACGCCGCCTTAAATGTCTGACGATCCTTTAGATCTCCAACTATGTCCCCACAATGCATCGGGACTGCAACACCGGCGTTAATCCTTTTCGCTGCCTGAACGGCTTCATTTACTGTCATGGTGTAGGTCCCGCCTACCGGCAGCAGAGCCACGTCAGCCTTTATAGCGCCCATTTCCGGTATCAAATCAGTGTCGCCCGAATGATAAATTCGGAATCCATCAACTGTGACAATATAACCGACCCAATTGTTTTTTTTAGGATGAAAATCTTTATTGGTATTGTAACTAGGAACCGCTTCAATTGAAATATCTTTCACTGTTACGGTTTGGCCTGGCGCAATGCTCCTGAAAGAATCTCTAAAATCCGCTTTACAATCAGGAGGTCCAACGATGACAGTGTCATTTTTCCTAATCAAAGCTACGTCTTCCGGTGACAGATGATCAAAATGACTGTGAGTAATGCATACTATGTCTGCGGGTTCGGGGTTCTTGAGCTTCCATGGATCAATATAGACTGTAGATTTTGAACCGTCGATTCGGAAGCTTGCATGCCCCAACCACTTTATTTTTTCCTGAACAAAATCTTCCAATTTCATCGTTGAAACCTCCTGACTCTAATAGATTCCTAGACAGGGAAATCAAATTCATTCTAACAAATTGCGCAGCGCTTTCAACCATGCTATATTCCGCCTCGCCAAGAAAGAGGCTTGGAATGACTAAGAAAACCTTAGGCAATAAAAAACCTTCCCCCACGCGAACCCGAACCAACAAAGATTTGGTCATGATCATTGTAGGAATTGTGTTAACCTTTGTTTTTTTAACAATAACATATTTGAGCCTCAATTCTGAAGAGCCCAATCCTGTTAGCAAACCCAAAGGTCCTGTGAAAAATCCTCACAGTTCATTACGGTATTTCCGGCAAGAATTCCGGATAGGCGGTAACGGCTTCGGAGAGATTAAAAAGAATCCAGGAAATGTCCCGTCAGAACATGGTTTTCAGAAAACGATGTCATGAGAAAATTCACCAGTTTTCCCCTACGACTTTTTCTTACCGGCCTCGCGACGCTTCTACCCTTTGTAGTCACGGTCCTGGTTGTCGGTTGGATTGTGAAATTGGCCGACGCGTATGTCGGCCCTAGTAGTTATTTCGGACAGTTGTTAGTGACCATTGTCGGCGATGACTACAAATATCCAGGTTATTTAATAGGCTATCTTATCGTAGTGATGTGCATCATTTTGTTGGGATTCCTTGTTACCAGGGCGACAGTCTCAAGGTTTCAGAAAACTGTGAATAACATGTTCGCCAAAATACCCGTTTTTGGAAAGATTTATTCCGCTGTGGGACAGGCCGTGGAAATCTTTGGTCAGAAGGGCGCCGGCGCTGGTCTCGAGAAATTTGGCGGAGTAGGCTTGGTGACATTGGGAAATGTTACCGCTATTGCCTTACTAACATCTTCCCAACGATATACGCTTCGAGACGGAAAATCCCATGTGCTGGTTTTTGTGCCAAACTCCCCAATCCCGGCTACAGGCTTTAATATTCTTGTACCTGAAGAAAACTTCCAAAAGCTTGACATGCCTATGGAAGACTTAATCAAGCTTACCATGTCATTAGGTCTTCTTGGACCACAAACAATATGCGTTAACCCATCCTCGGCAGCTTGTGCCGCGGGACTTGAAAATCAGCTTAAAAAGTAATCATTGTGGTCTTCCCTCTTGGCCAAATGAGGTATTCGTCTCCTGGACGTGACAGGAAATCCAAACGATGATCAAACTGGTTCGTATTCATTGTCCCACAAAGGCACAAGCTTTAGGATCCAGCGTGTCATATAAACCCCTGCGAAGGAAGATGCTATAACCACCGGTATCATCACCGCCCATGCTCTCCAATCAAGTGGAACCACACCGAAAATAAAACTCAAGGGGGTGTACAAGGCTAGAAGTTGCAAACAGATAGCAAATCCATAGCTCCAGAGTAACGGTTTGTTGGACCATATCGAAAGATCATCAAGCTGGCGAACGACCAGTACACGGGTAAACGCGTGTAACACAATACCCGTGAACAACATTGTCCGCGCGTAGTTTATTCCACCGAACTTTAGCCCTGCCCAGAAGATGAATAGATATGCGACCAGGGTCCTAAGGATACTCCCCGCTATGGTGGCGTAAATCGCCTTGTTGAGTATGGATTCGTCATGACGTCGTGGTCGTCTGGACATAAGTTTGGGGACAGCAGGGTCTCCGGCCAGGGCCGCGGCCGGCACCAAATCCGTTACAACGTTAACCCATAGAAGCATCTGCGCGGACAGCGGAAAATACCCACCAATAGATAAGGCCAGAACAACAAAGACTTCACCAAGGCTGGTGCTCAAAAGATAATTTGTAAATTTTCTAATGTTGTCAAAAATCCTGCGTCCTTCTTCGATAGCGGCTACAATCGTCCGGAAATTATCGTCCAGAAGGACCATATCAGAGGATTCTTTAGCGATGTCGGTACCCCGAAACCCCATAGCGACTCCTACATCCGACTGTTTCAGAGCAGGAGCGTCATTAACACCATCTCCTGTCATCGCTACAAAATGGCCCTCATCTTGAAGCGCTTGAAGGACTTTCTGTTTGGTTTCTGGTGTGGCGCGAGCGATAATATCGACTTCCAGCATTTGCTTTTTGAGGTCTCCCCGAGACATTCTTTCAACTTCAGTCGATTCCAGGAACCGGTCTCCTATTCCTAGCTGATTACCGATAGCTCTCGCTGTAAGTTTGTTGTCGCCAGTTATCATTATGACGCGTATGCCTGCGCCTTTTGCCGTGGCAATGGCTTTAGCGGCTTCGGGTCTAGCAGGGTCTTGCATGGCCTGCAGACCTATAAAAATGAGTTCTTCCTCCGTTTTTCCATTTGTGTCCGGTGTTTCCAAATCCTTTTTTGCAAGGGCCAGGACATACATGGCGCCACTTTCAAGTTCATCCAATGTCTGATGAATCAATTCAATCTCATGTTCATCAAGAGGCAGGGCTTTCCCATCCTGGATGTAACTCGAACACTTTGAAAGGATTACCCCTGCGGCTCCTTTACTGTATGCGACAAACCGCTCTCCATTTTTATGGATAGTGGTCATCATTTTTCGTTCTGAACTAAATGGGATCTCGTTGACTTTTGGCGACCTCGTCCGTTCCGTCCCGGAGTTCACGCCAGCCTTTTCGGCTACCATGAACATTGCTTTATCCACAGGATCTCCTACAATTTTGAATTCCGGCTCTCTAACGGTAATAGCCTCGTTGCAAAGCAGGCCTGCCCGTACCAATTCAAATACGCTGGGAACGCTGATATCTATTTTGTCAGCGTCTATAATCCTGTTACCAGTAAAAACTTGCTCTACCGTCATGGTGTTCTGGGTCAGGGTCCCAGTTTTATCTGTACAAATGGTATCAACCGACCCAAGAGACTCTACTACCGCCAGACGTCTTATAACCGCCTTCCTGGAAGCCATTTGATGAGCGCCAAGGGCCAGAGCGAAAATTAGAACGATCGGTAGACTTTCCGGAATTGTCGCAACAGCCAGGCTTAATGTGTTCAGCAAAACATCGACGACCGGTTCTTTGAGCCAGAAATATAGGATCAAGGCTAATATGATCGCCAGCGCCCCAACTATTAGGGTCATCTGACGGGCCATCACCTGGACTTCAATTTCAAAAGGGGTTGGCCTCTCTCCTATATGCCCTAGACTTTCAGCAATTTGACCAACTTCGGTCTTCATGCCGGTGGTCACAGCTACAGCCATACCCTTACCATGTGTTATATGGGTCGAACCAAAAACCATGCTGGAACGTTCAGCCAAAGGCGCTCCGGAATCCACCGGCGCTTCAAATTTCTCAACCCCCAAACTTTCCCCAGTTAAAGCTGATTCATCGGTTCTCAGGTTGTTGGATTGAATTACGCGCGCATCCGCAGGGACTTTTTGTCCGTAAGAAAGGACAAGGATATCGCCAGGCGCGACCTCATCCGCTTCTATCTCCTTGTGGACCCCGTTTCTAACCACGGTAGCCTTGAATCTAAGTAATTTATCCAAACCTCTCAGTTCTTTTTGAGCTTTATATTCCTCGAAAAATCCCAGACTGATAGTTATTACTATGATCCCCAATATAAACAGTGCGGTAAGATAACGGTCCGCCTCCCCAGGCATGAAACTC
>JACWAG010000175.1 GCA_014874425.1 Syntrophaceae bacterium
ACGTCAATTAACTCGGGAACTCGGTGTCAGAACTGAACCAATCGAACTGCTGAACTCCATAAACGGAGCGCAGTTCGTCCCTATGAAGAATGCGGATCGTTGTTGTGGTTTTGGCGGCGTTTTCATGGGAAAAATGCCGGAAATCTCAATGGCTCTGGCCGACGACAAAGTCGACTCCATTCTGGAAACGAAAGCGGACATTGTTACTGGCTGTGATCATGGGTGCCTGATGAACATCATGGATGCGACAAAGCGCAGGTGCGCGAGTTTTGAAGTTAAACATCTTGCGGTAGTTTTGGCGGAAGCGCTATGAAGAGAGGGTCCGGTCAATCAATAAACTTTAGGGATAACGCTCGCCGGGCGATTGAGAACACAACGTTGAGGCGCGCTATGCGCCACGCTACCGAGTCGTTCAGACAGAAGCGGAGCGACGCAATTGTTGGGATACCGTTTGAAGAATGGCGCGAACAGGCTTCTGAATTAAGAAAGACCGTAATTGGCGACATCAAGGGCTATGTAGATGAATTCGCGGTGAATGCGACAAAGCGAGGCGCCATAGTCCACAGGCTCAAAACAGCGGGAGACGCCAGGGATTTAATCGGCGCCATCCTTAAAGACAACGGCGCAAAGAATATCGTAAAATCGAAATCCATGGTGACGGAAGAGATTCACCTGAACAAACACCTTGAGAGTCTGGGCCTTCGAGTTATCGAGACGGACCTCGGGGAATACATCATTCAGATTGCCGGGGAAACGCCATCGCACATTATAGTCCCAGCTATTCACAAAAGTCGCGAGCAAATTGGCCGGCTGTTCTGTGAAAAACTAAGTTGTGATTTTAGTGACGACCCCGCTGTCCTGACCAACACCGCCAGAGGAATTCTGAGACAGGAATTCCTGACGGCAGACGCCGCTATTTCCGGGGCAAATTGTTACATTGCCGATACCGGTAGTGTCGTGCTTTTTACCAATGAGGGAAATGGTCGAATGGTCACCACCTTACCGCCTTTGCACATAGTCGTGACATCTATTGAAAAGGCGCTTCCATCGATCGAAAACCTTCCACTGTTGATGCGGCTCTTGCCACGTTCCGCCACTGGGCAGACACTCACCAGTTATTTGTCCATTATAACTGGCGCCAGGATGCCGGGCGCAGCCACAGGAGCTAAACAGCTTCACATAGTTTTGCTCGATAATGGAAGGTCTGAAATAGCCAATGGTCCATACAGGGAGATCCTGAAATGTATCAAATGCGGGGCATGTATGAATGTTTGTCCGGTATATGGCATGATTGGAGGCCACGCGTATGACTCCACTTATCCGGGTCCCATGGGTGTAATCCTAAGCACCCTCCTCAATGGAATTGAGAACGCGCACCCATTGCTCGACGCAACAACTCTCTGCGGGGCGTGCGCAGAAGCCTGCCCGGTTAAAGTCCCATTGTTGAAACTTCTTTACGAATTGCGCGAAATGAGAGTGGATAAAGGTTACAACAAGACTGCGGAAAGTCTTGGTATGGCCGGTTTTGGCATGGCCGCTAAAAATGCGCACATCTTCCAGGCCGGTCAGACCTCCGCGAGAGCCTTATGGCCACTAGCTGGATTTTTATCGCCTTTGACGGTGAACCGTCTTCCGAAACCCACTAATAGAACATTTAGACGGAGGTTCTCGTGAAAAACGAAGAAGTGGTGCGCATTTTCATGGAGAATTCGGCTAAGGTCGCTGCCAGGCCGATTCGCGTCAACGGGATTATTCATATGAATGAAGTGTTAGGCGAGATCTTAGCCAATGAGTCCGCTATATATTGTCCAGGAATTTCTGAACTTGAAAAGGCGGCTACTATTGACACCGAGCGTCGTGTCGACGCGTATACAGATGCGACCGTCGCAGTTGAAGAAAGTGTCGCAGGGATAGCCGAAACAGGCAGCGTAGTGGTTACAAGCGCAAATGGTAGAGCCGTTCAGGCAAGTCTGCTACCTGCCCATCATGTCGCAATCTTATCGGCTGATAACATTTTCATGTCTCTCGACGAATTTTTCGCCGGTCTAGGAAAAACTCCCCCTACCAACATCACACTGATAACAGGGCCAAGCCGAACAGCCGACATTGAATTGACATTAACAATTGGCGTGCATGGGCCAGAGAAGGTTTCAATACTCGTTGTTTAGCGACGTGAATTTTTGGGTTGATTTTTTTTAGTATTTCTAATAAATAATAAATAAAGATACTCAATAAATTAATTGGGGACTTTTTGCCGCGCTATGTTTTAGAAATACTGGCGCTTTACGACAACTATTTTCTTCCGCCCAAATTTTGAAAAGTAAGGCAGTTTACTATGCGGGGGATATCTATTGTGATCCCGGCTTACAATAGTTCCAGGACCCTGAGCATCCTGACCGAACGGATCTTTGATACCATGGATACCATGGGCTACGATCTTGAATTGGTCCTGGTCAACGATGGAAGCGTTGACGAGACATGGGAGGTCATACGCGAGCTTGCTTCAACAAATGACAGAATCATTGGTCTCAACCTCTCAAGAAATTTTGGTCAACACAACGCTTTGCTATGCGGGATACGTTTCGCAAGATTCGACACATGTGTCACATTGGATGACGACCTGCAGCACCCACCGGAGGAACTGCCCAAACTCCTGGGAAAACTGGATGAAGGGTACGATGTCGTTTACGGCGTGCCTGTCGCTTCACAACATGGACGGGCTCGAATTTTAGGTTCAGTTTTCCTCAAATGGGTTGGCATGGTCCTTTTCAGGATCCAAAGAGGTACAATTCTCTCGGCGTTCAGGGCCTTTAGAAAAGATGTAATTGGTGGCTTCCACGACTTGCAAGGCCAGTCTGTGTCGATCGATGCGATACTCAGTTGGAACACCAATAACTTTGCTCACATTAGAGTGCGACATGACAGGCGTCATTATGGAAAATCTAATTACAACGTAAGGAAATTACTTACTCTTTCTACAACCATATTACTCAGGTTCAACTATAGTAGATCCACCAACAAGTCGGGACGGCCTCCGTACATTGTCCGTGAAATCGCTGTAAAGAAACCACCAGATATCCGACCAAGGGGGGAACTGAATGAAACCCGATCCGGCCGACGGTAAGCAAGGTATAACAGCCTTATTTTCTCCAACAGAATCCAATCGGTTCAATAAGAGGGTCGTACGCTTCACGATCACTAGTTCAGGCATCGGCCGACTAAAGAAACTGATTGAGTTACATTACCCTGATCTCGCTATTGTCCGGTTCCCATCTCACAGGGTTGATCTTGTTAACGCCCTTTACAGGTCATTTCCTGAAGTTATTTTCGGAGATTGTCTTGTTGAATACAGGATTGATCTGGAACAAATATCTGTTCCTCGAAATCAGGAGCGTTTTGATCTTGGCGTGCTCGAGGCTGAAGAAACGCACATTGACGCCCTAGACCACATCGTCATGTACTCTTTTTCCGATTACAAGAATCATTACAGTCGTAATCCTCGCCTCAAGGGATTCGATTTGATCCCCGCCTACCAGGAGTGGGTAAGATCGAGCGTCACATCCCCGGACAAAACATGCCACCTGTTTTTTTATGACGAAATTCTATGCGGGTTCTTCGCCGCCGAGAAAGCCGGAACTGTTTACAGGGGACTGCTTTCGGGTGTCATCCCGGAATATAGGCGTAATGGGGTGTTTAGAGGAATAATACACACTGTAAAAACCATCTTCCAGATGGATGGGGCTACTGAAATTGTCACTAACGTACTGCTGGAAAATGGACCAGTCCACAAAGTCTTGCTGTATGAAGGTTTCGTTATCAGCAATTCGTTCTTAACTATGCACTTGAATTTACGGACATCCCACACGTTACCTCCATCACGTCGATGGGGGAAAATGTTTAAGTCAATCACATCCACGCCGAGACGTCCGCGTCCGCGTTCACGATTTACAGACTTACCAGTTAACACGACAAGGGCCGTGTGAAGTTATTGGGGGGGCAAATGATTGATGGCGCAAGGTTTAGGGTTCCTTTCAACAAACCCTTCATAGCGGGCAATGAGCTTCGTTACATTAAACAGGCCGTTATCACGAACGGCCACACTTCCGGCGGCGGCGCGTTCACACAGAAATGTCAGGAGTGGCTGGCAAATAATTTGCGCTCCGGAGCCGCATTCCTGACACATTCATGTACAGCGGCATTGGAAATGTCGGCTATTCTGTGTGATTTGCAGTCCGGAGATGAAATTATAATGCCGTCGTTTACCTTCGTGTCCACGGCCAACGCTTTCGCTCTTAGAGGCGCCCGGCCGGTTTTTGTAGACATACGCCCAGACACCCTGAACATTGATGAAACCCTAATCCTTCCCGCCATATCTCCCAGGACCAAGGCTATAGTCCCGGTCCATTATGGAGGAGTCGCATGCGCAATGGATGAAATACTTCGTATTGCCATGGACTTTGGATTAGTCGTGATTGAAGACGCCGCTCAAGCGTTGCTTTCAACGTATAAGGGAAAATTCCTCGGCGCTCTTGGCCACATTGGCTGCCTAAGTTTCCATGAGACCAAAAATGTTATCAGCGGAGAAGGCGGGGCCCTTCTGGTCAATAAAGACCTCGGACCAGAACTTGTAGACAGAGCGGAAATTGTTTGGGAAAAGGGGACGAACAGGAAGGCCTTTTTTCAAGGTCATGCTGACAAATATACATGGGTTCAGCTTGGATCTTCTTTTCTGCCTAGTGAAATCGCTGCGGCGTTTTTACTGGCCCAATTTGAGTATGCGCATCAAATTGTCGACAAGCGCCGAAGTTTAGTCTCTTTGTACAGAGACTTGCTGAAACCTTTGGAGGATTCCGGTTTTATCCAATTGCCTCAAACTCCAAGGCCTGATTCAGATTCAAACGGCCATCTCTTCTACATTTTGACTTCTAACACCGACGAACGAGGCAAGTTGATTGATTTCCTGGCGCGACAAGGCGTCATGGCCGTTTTCCATTATGTGCCGTTGCATTCATCACCAGCGGGTAAAAAATTCGGACGTATGTCTGATCGTCTGCCGGTAACTGATGACATAAGCTCCCGGTTGTTGCGACTACCACTGTACTTTGAAATGGAGCCGGACGATGTGGTAATTGTGTCAGAAGCCGTTCATCAATTTTACCTCAGATGAAGAGCGTGAATCAGTTGACGTGTTTCTTGATACGCTTTAAGCTCAGGAAGTTTTTGAAGCGGATACAAAGTCTGTTAGAATAGTCGACGACCCTATTTGTCGTGAAAACAGCTGTGGACGCTCATAAGCGGCACAATCCGGTTCGTGAGGCGCCATGACGCAATCAGTTCACATACCTTGGGGCAAAGGTTCTCTGAACATTGACCTTCCTACAAAATGGAGAATCCTGGGAGAGCTAAAACCGAAGGACTTGTCGGGCGCTATTGATCCAATGGAAGCCTGCGCTCGCGGGATTATGTCGCCGATAGGCGCTGAGCGTCTGGCGTCAAGGGACCTTTCCGGAAAGAAGGTTTTGGTTGTCGTCGACGACCACTCCAGACCAACTCCCGTCGCCGGTTTCCTGCCCGCCGTCCTCAATGAGCTGTCGGCCGCGGGGGTGTCCAAAGAATCTGTGGAATTCCTTATAGCTACTGGCGTTCATCGCGAGAGTAGACCGGATGAAGTGGCGGCTAAGCTGGGCAGCGAGATAATGGTCAGCTACAAATGGACCTGTCACAACAGCTATGAATCCTCAAGCATTGCATATCTTGGGACTACTTCAAGAGGAACAAATGTATTTCTTAACAGTAGATTGCTGGACGCTGACCTTATTGTGTGTGTTGGGGCTATTGAACCTCACCTGCTACTGGGCTTTGGCGGTGGCTTGAAGATGATCATTCCTGGTTGCGCCGGCGCTGAGACAATCGGGCGAAATCACCTTCAAGGAGTGGATCCCGAACATTTCAACTACGTCGGAACACATGGCGAAAATTCGCCTATGCGACAGGATCTCGAAGAAGGGGCGCTTCTCCTGCCCAGGGAAATATTCATAGTGAACGCGGCAATGAATGAACAAGCGAGGCCTATAAAGTTTTTCTGCGGCGCCCCAATCACGGCTCAAAGAGAAGGAGAGCGTTTTGTTGAGGATACCGTTAGACTGGAAGTCCCTGAACAGGCTGACGTGGTGATAACCAACTCCTTTCCGATGGACGCTGACCTGCGTCAGTCTGTAAAATGTATTGGGAATACCTTGTATGCGTCAAAACCCGGTGGGATAATGATGGGGTTCGCTCGATCATTGAATGGTTTGGGAGAAATGCCTCTAGCGAAGAAGACACTCCCCTACCCTGTTATGCGTACTATTCTCAAAGTAATCGGCAAGAAGAGAGTGCTTCCATTGGTGGAAAAAGTCAAAAAAGATGAACCTGTTGAAGAAGTTTTTATAGGCCATTTCGCTCTTCAGATGCTTAGAAGGAATCACATCTCAATTTTCAGTGATAGCCATCTACTCCCCCCCGATGTTGGCGCCAGGATGGGTATTGCCCGCAGTTTTACTGACATCCCGTCCATAATCAAATGGGCTAAATCGAAAGCCCCCAGTTCAGCCTCTGTTTGGGTATTTCCCTATGGTGGAGCGACCTATGCGGCTTTTGAATCTTGAACCATAGTCAAAGCAACTTTTAGGCAATGCATTGCTTCTGACTACGACAAAAAAAGAGCCTGCCGAAGCAGGCTCTCATTTTATTTGTTATTGATATAGATCAACAAAACCGACGCTACCAGCGTGAACCACCGCCGCCACCTCTATTGTCCCGACGACCGCCGCCACCACCGCCACCACCACTGGTTTTGGGGCGCGCTTCGTTCAATTTCAGGGCGCGGCCTGCGAAATCTTTGGAATCAAGTTCCTTGATCGCTTTCAGGCCTTCTTCACGGTTCTGCATTTCAACAAATCCAAATCCCCTGGATCTACCCGTAAACTGGTCAGAGATAATCTTGACGGTATCCACCGCGCCGTACTCTTCAAATAGACCTTTTAGTTCGCTTTCGTTAGCGTCGAAGGACAGGTTACCGACATAAATGTTAATACTCATTCTCTAGCTCCTTTTGGAAAATCGCCTGACACATTTTAGTGAGAGTGCGTTTGGGTTGATGGATAGCGGGTCTTAGTGATCGGGGATAAATCGACTGGATATTTAAAGAGGTTATCCACCGCACGGGCCGCACGCATTACATTCTTAATTCTCGCATAACACCCGTGGGCCCTGAAAATCAGGTCGACTGGAGCAATACAAGTTAAGCTTCTATTTAAATATATAGTACCAATAATACATAGTCAATCAAAATTCAGGCTGGAATTCTTTATTTTGCCTTCATTCGCCCATGGAAACTACAAAAATTAAGTTGCGACGATTAGAATCCATCAATTACACTACAAGTAAATTGGGGGAATCTTTAATTTGAAAAAAGCAGCGGTCGTAATTATCTGGGCAATAGCGTTCGGATTTGTAGAAGCCTCCGTAGTCGAATACCTGAGAGCAATCTATTACCCAATCTCGGATGGAGGGTTCCACTTTCCCATCCAAACCCTTGCCCAATTACAAAGCATGGGTCCCGAAAACATCCGTCGACTCGAAATAGAAGTCGTCAGAGAATTCTTCACTCTGGTCATGCTTGCCACCATCTCAATTGCGGCGGCCCGGAACCGGCGTCAAGCGTGGGCCTATTTTATGATCGCTTTCGGCGTATGGGACATCTTTTATTACGTTTGGCTCAAAATATTCCTGGATTGGCCCGCAAGCCTGATGACATGGGACCTTCTTTTCCTTCTCCCCGTCCCTTGGGTTTCTCCGGTTGCGGCTCCAGTAATCATATCCCTCACTCTCATAATTTCAGGCCTCATTGTGCTAGGTTTCGAGGAGAAAGGCCAGCCTCTCCTGATGACGTGGAGAGACTGGATCTTGATAGCCTTCGGTGGATTTATAGTGATAGTGTCTTTTTGCTGGGACCACAAAAACATCATGGCAGGAGGGTTCCCAAATCCTTTCCAGTGGAAACTTTTTTTCATCGGACTGGCGCTGTCAACCGTCACATTCGCATTCGCCGTCCGCAAGCGCCTTACACGATGAGATCAGACTTCTTACAATGAAGTAATCTCCACTGAAGTTGAAACATTATCGTCCCAACCGTCCCACAAGTAATCGTTTTCTTTTCCATCGGCAATAAGCCTCAGGGCATATCGGACCTGCTCTTCGTACAATTCACAGAACGCGCCGGGATGATTCATCGCTCCATTTATCTCATATGCCTCCGCTGGACACGGAGACCCACAAAAATGGCGTACCGCACATGAAGAACAGGGTTTGATGTTTTCCACTTTCCTGCCTGTAACCAGCTTGAACGCCTCTGTCTCCAGTATTTCCGCAATGTCACCGCTAAATAGGTTGCCGCCATTAAATTCAGGCACGCCCACAAACTCGCTGCAAGGGAACAGATCACCTTTAGCTCCGACCGCAAAGAAACACCTACCCCCTCCACATGGAGAAATATCGCACATTAGACGGCGCGCTGACGGCGCAACAACGCTGACAAGAACATTGGCGAAATTGGCGATCACGAGTTTTCGACCCGTCTGTTTATACAGTTCATGGGTCCGGTCGAGCGCTGCCCTGTAATAAGGCCACATATCGTTGTCCATTGGCTTGATCTCACGGGCGCCCTCTCTGGTGCATCTGACAGGATTCAACATACCGATAGGAACTTCCATTTCATGCATAAAATCTACGATTTGAGTAAGACTCGACATGTTCTGCTGAGTGACCGTGCAGATCAGATTGTAATTCGGATAGCCTTTGAGTTTTTCTAATACGGACGTGACCTTGCCGAAAAACCCTTCGCCGTTCCAGTTTTTTCGAGTTGAATTGGCGATGGAGGCTTCGTGCCCATCAAGCGACAAGCCTATCCCAATGCCCTCGGAAGTCAGAAAAGAGATAGATTCTTCGTCAAGGAGCGTTCCGTTTGTTTGAACGCCGAAAAGGAAATCATTCTTGAATTTCTTAATACCCGCAAACACAGCGTCAC
>JACWAG010000176.1 GCA_014874425.1 Syntrophaceae bacterium
ATGGCAGCGGCCACAATCTGGTTTTCCGTCACCGATGATATAAAAACTCCCAAGGCTATAAAAGATGATCCCATAAGGATCAATCCGAGATAACTGCTTAGAAATACGCCGATGTCGAAAGCCCCCAGTGTTAGCATGATGAACGCAAAAGATAGTGTGCACGCTATCATGATAAGAAATACACTTACCGCTGCGAGAAATTTTCCCAAAACAATCCCTAAATCATTTATCGGGTATGTAAGCAGGAGTTCGATCGTTCCGGTTTTCCTCTCTTCTGAAAATAACCTCATGGTCAACAACGGCACAAGAAACAATAGTATTATGCTCATATTCTGGACTAACGGGCGAATTACAACGTCGGTCAAGTTTATCCTGGAGGATATTGAGGGATCATTTGCCGCCTGTAAACTCACGAGGCTCAGCAATGACACGTTGGCCCAAAAGAAGAATCCGGCGATTATCAGAAAGCAGCTAATCACAGTATAAGCTATTGGAGACACGAAAAAGTTGGACATTTCTTTTCGAAAGATCGCTAGGAGACCATTCACTATGCCACCTCCCTGTCCATAACGTTTTCTTTTGTCAATATGTCACCGGATTCTTCCGTCACCAGATCAATAAAGACATCTTCCAGGCTGACATCTATTGACCTTAGTTCCAGTAAGTCCCAATCTTGTGCCACGATGGCTCGCGCCAATTCCGACCTGATGTCCTGGCCCTGTTGGGACTCTACTGTTAGGGTCAACATTCCTTCATGGAACGGCGCCAATGTCTTGACTGTAGAAACTCCGTTTATACCGGAGATCAAGTTTTTGGATTCCTGTTCCGGCGCTCGTAGAGTGACTTGGATTCTAGAAGTTCTACCTGACCCGCTTATAAGGTTTTCCGGAGTGTCTTCTGCTACTATCACGCCTTTGTTGATTATTATTACGCGGGAGCAGACCTGACTTACTTCGGGTAAAATATGGGATGAAAGAATGACCGTCTTGTTCAAGGCAAAACTCTTGATAAGATTCCTTATTTCTCGAATTTGGCGCGGGTCGAGTCCAATAGTCGGCTCGTCAAGAATGATTATTGGCGGATCCCCAATCAAGGCTTGAGCAAGGCCCAGTCGCTGTTTATATCCTTTAGACAACCATCGGACCAATTTCGTCTGAACATCCTGAATCCCTACAACACCAGAGACCCGGTCGATCTCCTTGGCTCGATCCGACGAAGCAACTCCCTTAGCCCGGGTCACAAATTCGAGATAGCTTCGAACCCGCATCCAGTCGTATAGCGGAACGTTTTCCGGAAGATAACCAATACTGCGTCTGACAGCCATGGAATCTTCGCCTACATCTATTCCGGAAATCCTAACGGTCCCGGAAGTAGCAGGCGTGAAGCACGTCAGGATCCGCATGGTAGTTGTCTTACCTGCCCCGTTTGGCCCGAGAAAACCAACGATTTCTCCGGCGTTGACACTGAAATTCACATCTCTAATGGCGCCGAGGCTACCATAGTATTTGGTCAGCCCCATGACCTCAATCATGCGGTTTCCTCCCTAACTACTTTGTTCAGATGGCCGTTTTAACAACTCGAAAAATTTTGTCAAGCAATCCGATTTGCCGCAGCTCTTCAGGATATTATAAAAATCTTGTATCCCAGCGATAACTCTTAAACTTAACATGCTGTTATCACGATAATAAAAAACTATCTGTGTTCTTGACCGGTCAAATTAGTCATGATATACGTTGTCCGCCTGAATGACCGGTCCCGAGACCGAATTGTTACGGAACTGGATTTATATGACACCTGAAATAAAAAGGAGATTCAAAATATTGTTTGCTGGAACCAATCTTCTTACAAAAAAAGTAGTCTGTCTCTGCTTGGTGATGTCCGTCATCCTTGTAGGAACGATGGTTGTGTTGGGTTCCGATCCGACTGAGACCCAGAAGGCTGAGAATGCGTTCTTCAGGGGGAGCCATCTGCTGTCCCGAGATAACATGACCGAGGCGCTACCAGCCCTTGAGGAGGCGGTGAGTCTGGACCCGGAAAATGTGAAATTTAAACGGGTGTTGGCAATCGCGTACAATAATTATGGGATTCGTCTAAGCAAAGAAGGGAAAACCCTGCAGGGGCTCCAATTCTTCGAAAAGGCGCTCGGAGTGGAACCGGAAGACGCGGAGATTCGGACAAATTTTGTTAACGCATGCCTACAGGCGGTGTCGGCTTCAGAGGACAAGGTCAATGAAAAGGACAAAATTTATTTTCTCAAGAAGGTCCTGGAAATTAATCCTAAGGATTCGGCAGCCAAAAAGGCCCTTGCTGCGCTGCTAAACAATGCAAGTATCGCAAAAGGCGCTGCCTCTACGGGGCAGGACGAGATAAAGCAAATGGAGGATGCTCTCACTCTTGACCAAGGCAATCCAGGAATCAAGAAGAACCTCGGTATAGCCTACTACAATCAGGCGCTTGAAAAGGGAAAGAACGGTGAGATTCAGGAGGAAATCGATTTACTCAGGAAGTCCATGAAGCTAGTTCCCAAAGTCGCCCTGACGGAGCGTGAACTGGCTAAAGCTCTTTCCAATCTTGCGATCATTAAAGGCAAGGCAGGGGATTTCGAAACCCCAATATCATTGCTTAAGCAATCTCTTGAATTGACGCCTAACGAAGCAGTAACTCAAAAGAACCTTGCCGGCGCATACAACAACTACGCAGTCAGTCCGGGTCCATTAAGCTTCGCTGATAGGGTG
>JACWAG010000177.1 GCA_014874425.1 Syntrophaceae bacterium
AAAATAGGTCCGGGAGACCTGAGTAAGGCCCTTTGTGGGTTGTCTATACCTGTAGACCCGAATGTGCTGACCGGAATTGGCGGTTCAGAGGACGCGGGTGTGTACAAATTAAATGACGACACCGTGTTAGTCCAGACAATTGATTTCTTTACTCCTATTGTCGATGACCCACGTATTTTCGGCCGCGCCGCCGCCGCGAATTCATTAAGTGATATCTACGCAATGGGCGCTCGAGCCATTACCGCCATGAATATTGTATGTTTTCCTACGAAGAAACTGGGTGTCAATCAGCTAAGACTCGTTTTGGAGGGCGGGCTGGAAGCCCTCAATGAGGCCGGGGTTTCTCTCATAGGCGGACATAGTGTTGAAGACGATGAGCCCAAGTATGGAATGTCCGTGCTCGGTATTGCTCACCCTGATGAAATAATGACGAATGCTGCCCTCGAACCCGGAGATAGAATCGTGTTGACCAAGGCTATAGGGGTCGGCGTAATAGCTACGGCCATAAAGGCCGGGCTAGCGTCTGGAGAATCTATACTTGATTTTGAGAATTCGATTTGCGCTCTAAATAAAGTTGCCTCTCAAATCGCCGTCAAATGGAAACTTCGCGCTTGCACCGATGTCACCGGCTTTGGCCTGGCGGGTCACCTGACAGAAATGGCCCTTGCGGGCAAGCGCAAAATACGCGTTTACGGGAATGCTGTTCCGTTGCTCAGAGGGGCTTATGATTTTGCGAGCATGGGATTGATCCCGGCCGGGACCTATACCAACCGCGACTACTATAGTGATTGGGTCAAAATTGACCGCAAGCTGTCGGAAACAATTGGGGACCTCATGTTTGATCCCCAAACTTCCGGAGGGCTGTTGATCGGGGTCTCATCCGAATCCTCCACAGCTTTTGTTGAGGACCTCAATGGAGCCGGTATCTCCGTGGCCGCGATTATTGGAGAGGTGACTGACGCAGATCCGGAAGGATCAGTAGAGATCGTTGAATAAACAAAAAAATGACTGAAGAGATTTTCCTGATTCACTTCCATGCAATTCTGGGCTATAGTAACTCTCTACTGAGTAGCGCCCTCAAGTGACGCGTTAGATAAATATAACGTGATATATGTCTCCAAGAGCAGTGACGTTACTTCAGTCATGGTCGCCAGCAGCCGGATATTATCTTTTCCTTTGGTCCGGCGCAGTCGCTATTGACCATCCTTCTTTCTAATAGGAGAACTTTTCGGCTTCATCAATCGTCCTTGTTAGAGTAAAAACAGCGAAAGAAAAATGACCCGAAAATTTCTTTAAGATAATCGATTATAGTTAGAGATTCCTTTAAAAATTTTTCTGCTGATTTGTTCCTGGATATGTTTGCTCGATAGATTTTGGAGCTTCCCACTGATTGGAGGACCAAATGAAGTCCATCATTCTTGGACGTTGGGGCAAGGTATTGAGGTACCGCAAGAGCGGGGAGGATATTACCGAAGGCGGTGGTCCCGAAGATTTCCCTTCTGAGAAGAGTTTTCCGGACAACGTCGTAGCGGTAATGAGTGGAAAAGGTTTCCTGCAATTTAGGGAAAACTTTGATTTTGTTCCTATGGTGGCGGAGTACGTCAAGCAGATTCAGACCAAATACTGCTGTGGAAAGTGCATTACTGGGATAAAAGGTTCCAAGCTTATATTGGTAACGCTCGATCGTATCATGCGGGGCGAGGGACAGGAATCAGACCTGGATCTTCTGAGACGTATGGCTGAGGTGCTCAATGACGCGGCCAAATGTTCGGTCTGCCAAAGCGCGGGAGAGTTGCTAACAGATGGTCTTGTCCATTTTAGAGACCATTTCCTGAACGCAGTAAAGCATGGGGTCACTGATGGTTCGGTTCGTTTCGTCGGAAGTGTTTCGGCGCCATGTATGAACACCTGTCCCTGCCATATCAATATCCCCGGTTATGTGGAGATGCTTCAGGAATTACGTTATGGGGAGGCGCTTGAAATCATACGCCGGGAAATGCCTCTTCCGGGAATCACCGGACGAATCTGCCCGGCCCCATGCGAAAAGGCGTGTAGCGTGGCCAACATGGGGGACGTGGCAATACCGATCAAGACCCTGAAACGTGTCGCCGCTGACTACGAGATGATTCATCACCTGAAACCTCCTTTGGAAAAAATTGAGCTGATTGGCCATCCAATAGCGGTGATAGGGGCTGGGCCTGCTGGCTTGTCCGCCGCATACTATCTAAATCGCCTCGGTCACCCTGTAACAATCTTTGAAGATCTTCCGGAATCTGGCGGAATGGTAGCTGTGGGGATCCCCCCGTATCGTCAGCCAAGGGACGTTCTCGATAGGGAAATTGGTATTCTGTGCGACCTCGGAGTCACGGTCAAGCGCGGCGCCAAGCTTGGAAAGCATTTTGGAATTAATGATTTGTTCAAAGAAGGTTATCGGGCGGTATTTCTTGGTCTGGGGTCACACAAGTCAACCCCGCTGGGAATAAAGGGTGAAACCGATGGAATAGGCGGGGTATTTTCGGGTGGAATAGATTTTCTGAGAAATATCAATCTTGGGC
>JACWAG010000025.1 GCA_014874425.1 Syntrophaceae bacterium
GCCGTAATCGTGGCTTAGTTTTTCAAATTTTATCTTCGGCCCATCTGCCGGACAGAGGCTGGAAACCGACAGCGCAAGAAAGATCGACAAAACAAGTTCGACCCAAACTTTCATATTAACCTCCTTACTTGACCCACGATGATGATCCCATTTGATTGAATCAAGGATCTTCTAGGGTCTCACACAGTGGGTCCACAAAAAACCAACAGCGCTGATTACGCGCCGCTGATTCTTATAGAGACTTTTTCTAGCCCATACATCAAAACATAATTTCTTTCAACCAAACTGTTTTTCTTGCTATCCAAATCCCAACCAACTATCAGGACCATTGTAATTATTTGTAATGCGCATTAATATTTGTTTGATAACTTGTTACGAGTTCGATTATTAAACGGTCCAAATATGTATCTTCAATTTCTCAGATTACAACGACCGACTTTGCCCTGCGGAGTTTTTGCGGGCAGTCATTCCATTAATGATCCGTTGAAAATGGAGTTGTTTCGTGTTCGGTATTTCTATGTATGAACTTGGTCTAATAGCTCTGATTGGGTTAATATTTCTAGGACCCCGTCAATTAACTGAAACAGCGAAAGTTGTTGGGAAGATGGTTCGTGAACTTCAAAGAATGGCCTCTGATGTGCAAAAATCTATAGATTTTGACCTTGATTCCCCGACTACACCATCTTCCGCCTCTTCATATAATTATAACGCTGACAAATTCGTCGCAACTGCTCCTCCGGCGCATGGTCAGGATAAAGACTTGAAAATAAATGAAGGCGAGAAATTGGGACCGGATTTTTATGCTGAACTTTTGGCTAGTTCTGCGGAGCCGGAACCTTTGGCCACAAAAGACCCTGTTGAACCGAAACAAGAAGCGAAAGAAGATAAGCCCGAAGGAAAGATTGCTCAGACAGGGTCCCCATCTTAAAGAAGTTTAGCTTCATTCGGCGAACAAATTGTATAAACCCAGCGCGGCGATCATGATCCCGCAAGTTATCTTCCCATCGCGAATATACTCTTTTAGCTTGTTTAGAGGCGCCAAAATTGTTTCAAGTTCTTCCGTCTCGTCAGGATTGAGTTCTCCGGAGAAAGTGGCGTTTTCAGCCAGGTACACATAGAATTTGTTATTGAAGATTGCGGGAAACGGATGCATCCATCCGAGCAGTTTAAGAGAAGGCGCTACAAATCCTGTTTCTTCAACCAGTTCCTCTGCAGCGCTCTTTAGGGGTGTCTGTCCGTCTTTGACAAGACCACCGGGAAGTTCCAACGACAATTCACGTATCCCATGCCTGAACTGATTAACCAGGACCACTTCCTGATCGTTAGTTATCGCTACTACCGCCACCCAGTCAGGCGATTTCAGCACCTGAAACTCATGAGAGTTCCCTGTCCGTGGAGATTTGCAAGTATCTATTTTTACTGAAAACAAATGGTACTGACGGTCTTCTCTCGAGTTTAGAAGTTCCCAATATAGGTCTTGATTTGGAGAGTTTTTCATTCAATGGGTCCTAAGATCTAAAATTGAGTGGTTGTTCGAACTCTTTTACTTTCCTTTTACGAGTCTTGCCCCACGGACAAGCTCGAATGCACACCCCGCAGATCGGGCTTTCAATAAATGGCCTACTTGAATTTTCAAGGACCCGGGCTAAACACCGATCAAAATGTATAGCTTCATCCCTGCTGGAATAATGCGAACTTGTGTTAACATTTTTTATTGCGCCAACAGGGCAAGCATCCGAGCATAAAGAGCATCTGCCGCACCGGTTTTTCTGCGGATGATCTGGCTTTATAGCCGCGTCTGTTAATATTGTGGCGAGTCTTATACGTGGTCCAAAATCCTGACTGATCACAAGAAGGCTCTTGCCCTGCCAACCCAATCCGGCGGCTATTGCCACGGCTTTGTGAGAAATGTATGAGGTCCAATTCTCCTTGTCTAAAAGTTGGGATGCGGGGATAGGAAGAGTCTTGGAGCCTCTCGCCTGGATATACTGAGAAACCCTGAGCGCAATATCATCCAACAGAAGATTGGTTTTCAAATAGTGCTGCTGGTAAATAGGGGTCGGTCTATCCTCAATTGCATCCAGCACGCCGTCAGCCAATCTTACACCGATGCTGACGGCTCTACGATAACCTTTCAATAAATCAACCGGCTCGGTTTGGATGCCATCGAGAAGAGCCAAATCCGCAATCCCGACCAAGTCGGCCCCGCATTGACGCGCAAAATCTTTTACCTGATAACTATTCACGACCCCTCCTCAATTTTCACATCGATTAGAAGAAGGAAACCCAATTATCTAAGGACAAGCTTTGATTCACTGGAGTACCACAAGACATAAGATTTTTAATCGTCCAATGTCAAGATTCGGAGCAAATCGTCATGAATAAAAGTGTTTGTGGCGACAATGCTGGGGCTCCGTAGTTCCATTGAACCCCCATACCTGTCTGTTACCTTCCCACCAGCTTCCTGCGCCAAGATCATCCCTGCCATGAAATCCCATGGTTTGAGTTTTAACTCCCAGAAGCCATCCAACCGGCCACAGGCCACCCAAGCAAGATCCAAAGCAGCGGAACCTGATCTTCTAATTCCCTGGACCTTTGGTGTCACCTGACAGAATTCTTTGATATTGTTAACCGTCGCTTTGGCTTTATCATAAGGAAAGCCAGTCCCGACAATGGACCTGTATAAATTGTCACCTTGTGTAACGCTGATCGCGTCTCCATTCAGAAACGCGCCACCACAGTGGTAAGCCCAAAACATTTCTTGACGTATTGGATCAAAAACGACACCGGCCTTGATGATGTTGTCTTCCATAAAGCCTATTGAAACTCCAAAATGAGGATAAGAATGAGAAAAGTTTACCGTTCCGTCCAATGGGTCAACAATCCATAAGAACCTGGACCCGGTGATCTCGGTTTCTGTTTCTTCGGTTAAGATGTCGTGATTGGGAAATGATCTCCGTAATTGATTCATGATGAAATGCTCAGACGCTTTGTCAGCGTCGGTTACTATATCAATCCCGGTTGGATCTTCATCCTTTGATTGTACCTCGAAACAGCCCTGAAAATATGAGGCCACTATCGCCCCGGCTTCAGAGGCCAAATCTTTCATGAATTTCATTATTTCTGTAGAGTCTGTTGATAAAGTCATAGGGTTCGGTTTTCTCATTTCCTTAGAATTTCACGGTTTATTGGAATCAAATCAGATGTTATGACGCGTGAAATAATTTCACCATCAGAAACAAGGGTCCGAATTTCATCTCCAGACATAACGGTTTTTGATTCCCGCACCACGGATCCGTCAATTTTCCTAAAAGTTATGGAATAGCCTCGCGAAAGGACTTTGAACGGGCTTAGAGCGTCAAGCCGAGCGCTCAACCCGGTTAAACTATTTTTGGACTCTTCCAAAGATAGTTTTATTGATCTTTCTAGCCGGCTGGAAAGTCCTTTACTAGCTTCAATTGACAACATGAGACATCTCTTGAGTATTTCGGGCCGCAACCTCCCTGACATCGTTTCCAGATCTCTACGTACTGAGGTGATGATTCTCAGCGAACTCTTCCTCATCCTTCCGAGAAAATCCTCAAATTTGGATCTTTCTTCCTCAATTCTACGCATCGGATACTGGAAAGCGCGTGTAAGCTCATCAAGGTATTGCGCATTTCGTGTAAGGTGGTTCAACATAGCATTTTTCAGTCTTGCAACCATGTGAGAGATGGTATCCCAAGTTTCTTCATCGTCCGGGGCTATGAGTTCCGCTGCTGCAGATGGAGTTGAAGCGCGAAGGTCAGCGGCAAGATCAGAAAGCGTGAAATCGGTTTCATGGCCCACCGCGCTCACTATTGGAACCGGACAGGAAGCGATGGCCCGAACTACCCTCTCATCATTGAAAGCCCACAGATCTTCTATTGAACCGCCACCTCTCCCGATTATTATGGCCTCCGGAACGCCACAAATTATGAGCCTTCCAAGCGCGGCGACTATTTCATCCGGAGCTTTGTCCCCTTGTACGGAAGTCGGACTAACCAGTATGTTGATTCCTGGCGACCGTCTCTTAATGATTCGAATGATGTCACGAACAGCCGCTCCTGTCGCTGAGGTGACAACCCCCACATTGTGGGGTCTTTTGGGTAACAGTCTTTTTCGAGAAACATCGAACAAACCCTCTGCCGCAAGCTTCGCTTTGAGCTGTTCAAGGGCAAGCATCAGACCACCGAGCCCCGCGGGTTCCACAGTTTCTACGATGAGCTGGTACTCTCCTCTAGGGCTATAGACATTGACCCGTCCCCATGCAAGGATTTTGAGACCGTCTTCAAGTTTGAATTTTAGAGATCTGTTCTGGTTCTTGAACATTACGGATCTCAGTTGAGAGCTTTCATCCTTGAGTGTGAAATAGGCGTGGCCGGAAGGGGCCCGTTTGAAGTTAGAAATTTCACCCTGGACCCATACGGAGGGAAATGTTCCTTCGAGGACTTTTCGGATTTCTTCGGTGAGTTCCGTTACCGTGAGTATCTTGCGTTCATTAAATTCCAATTTTATATGGCCTTAAAAAGGATTTCCGAATAGTGTTCTATTAAGAAGCCGTCTTAGTCCAAAGGTTTTCAAGTTCAGTCTTCCAATTTTGGACCGCGCTTATGGCTATCGTCGCAATCTCTTCTTTTCTCGATTTTCTGGATTTACCTACATCTGATTTTATCATGCCAAAATTTATGTTCATGGGTTCATACTTCTTTTTCGGGATATCACGAGTGTGTTTTAGTAAGCCGCCAATCGCTGATTCAACAGGCGGAGCCGGGGGGATAATTCCTTTCGAAATTAAGGCGCACATTAAACCAACCGCAAGCCCTGAGGCTGTAGATTCCACATAGCCTTCAACTCCGGTAATCTGACCGGCGAAGAAAATGTTCGGGAAGGTTATTGCCCGTGAAAAATCGTCGAGTAAGGCAGGGGCGTCAATGTAAGTGTTCCTATGAATAGAGCCTAAACGAGCAAATAACGCCCGCTCCAATCCAGGAATCATACGAAAGACCCTTTCCTGCTCGGGATGAGTCATTTTAGTTTGAAAACCGACGAGGTTGTATAGGGTCCTGTCGCTATTTTCGGCCCTAAGTTGCACTACTGCGTGAGGTCTTTCCCCTGACTTCGGATCTACTAAACCTACAGGCTTCATTGGACCGAAGGCCAAAGTATCCATCCCTCGTACAGCCAACTCCTCGATAGGTAGGCAACCTTCGAAATGCGGAACTTTTTCGAAAGAGTGAGGTTCTACCTTGTCTGCGTTTCTGATCTCGGACACAAATTTCTCGTAGAGGTCCCGATTCATGGGGGCGTTCAAATAATCGCCTTCACCCTCCTCATAACGTGAAGCCTGAAACAGGACATCCATATCCAGACTGTCTGTGTATACAATTGGGGCAATTGCATCATAAAAATGAAGTCCAGATCCGCCAAGCGCTTCGACTATATTATCCGTGAGACCATCCGATGTGAGGGGTCCTGTAGCTATGATGACCATTTCGTCGCTGTCCTTCGGGACTTCATACAGTTCCCGTCGCACAACACTTATCTTGGGACAGCTTTCAATTTTCCTGGTAACATATTTTGAAAATTCTATTCTATCTACCGCCAGGGCCTTTCCCGCCGGAACGGAAGTGTTGTCCGCCGCCTCCAAAATGAGCGATCCCAGGACCCTAAGCTCTTGCTTGAGTATCCCTACGGCCGATTTAAGAGAATCAGACCTCAGGGAATTTGAACAAACGAGTTCTGCAAAGTCTTGGGAACTGTGCGCCGGCGAAAATCGCGCTGGCTTCATTTCGTACAATCTGACCGGTATATCAAAACTTGCCAAAGCCCATGCGGCTTCACACCCCGCAAGCCCTGCTCCGATAACTGTAATACTCAAATCAACTCCCAAAGTCTCACGAGAATTTCGGCGAAGCAAGTGTATAGCCGCACCCCCTTTTTTGCAACTCTTAGGATTTCAGGTCTTTGTTAAAACAAAAACAGTTAGTTCCTGAGGAGGGCAAGGAAGCCTTTGTGATTTGACGCGTAATAAGGATTAGGAGATGTTGGCGGATACGCGATTTTAATACTTCTGCGGATTTTCTTCGCTGAAGCCAGCCGAATTTGAGTCCCTACTACTTCAAGTTTCACTGGAACCGTCCCGGGGGTTATCATGCCAAGATCACGAGCGGCGGCTAAAGACATGTCAATCACTCTGTCTCCAACAAAAGGTCCCCGATCATTCACTCTGACTACGACATGTCTATTATTCTTTAAATTGGTCACCTTCAGTAGAGTGTTCAACGGCAGTTCACTGTGAGCCGCCGTTAATTGATTCATGTCATATATTTCACCTGAGGCTGTCTTCCGCCCATGAAAACCTGGGCCATACCAAGACGCTACCCCATCTTGTTTGTACCCTACCTTTACGCATTTCATCGGATGGTAGGTCTTCCCGTATATTTCATAAGACCTGGAACGGTCAATTTTCACAAAACTTGGGCTTGAAGCGCAACCGCATAAAGAAACCACAAATAATATGAGCACTGACACGCGCCAAGACATTGTGTTATTTTCTCTTTAATTACAGAGTAATAAAACTTTTATATTAGATATATTAATACCATAATTATCATTATATGTCAATAACATGTTTGTATCATTGAATATAGTTAGTAAATATATCTGCATTTTGCTATTTACATGACAATAAAAACGCGTTTTGGGGTATCGTCAGACCAATAGGATTCCGTTTAAAAGACCCTTGTATAGTTGCGAACTGAAAGCGCATTAGCAGACAGAGAAATCGGCCTATTGTGTGGACATCAAACGCCAGTTGACCTTGTAATCGGTGTCTGGTAGAATTGATCTATAAATCAATTTATTTAGCATGGTTAAATCAATTTAAACTGATGCTTGTCGGTTAACAATTTGCTAGAAGGACCACAAAACAAAAAGAAACTTAAAATCACTATTGCCGCCATAGTCTCAATTCTACTAGTTGTAGGCGGGGGTGTTTATTATTTCTTGACTAAGGGAAATGTGTCTACCGATGACGCGTATATTGATGGTCACATTTTTTCGGTAACTCCGAGGGTGGCTGGCTATGTAATCTCTGTTGACGTGGACGACAATCAGGAAGTTAAAGAAGGGGACCCTTTACTTTCACTCGACCCTACCGAATACGAAGTAGCCGTGGCTGAGGCTCGGGCGAACCTTGCTGAATCGCTGTCTACTCTGACATCTCTGGAGTTGGGAGTGCCTCTTGAACTTTCCCAAACAGAGCAAAAAGTCCGAGGGGCTGAATCCGAACTAAACACACTCACCAAGAACCTTGAGACCAAAAATAAAGATGAGGACGCAGCGACCCAGGATTTGCTTCGCGCTCAAGCTGAACACGATAAAGCTCTCCTCGATTTTAGGCGAATGAATGAACTGCTGAAGGGGCAGGCGATCTCACAATCTACAATGGACGAGGTGGAAACCAGGGTCCAGACAACTTTGGCTCAGGTAAACGCGGCGCGGGCAAGGGCTGAGGCGATAAAGAAGCAAAAGGCCGCTTTACTTTCCGATAAGGACCGATTGGAAGCAAATATTCGCCTAGCCTCCACTGGTGAAGACCAGGCTAAAATTAGATCAAGACAGGTCGAAGCCCAACAAGCTCGCGTTGAATTGGCCAAGGCGAGACTTAGACAGGCTGAACTCGATCTTGGCTATACAAACATAAAATCCCCCACGCATGGTTTTGTAACCAGAAAAAAGGTTGAGCCGGGCCAGATGGTTTCTCGGGGTCAACCCCTCATGGCAATTGTTCCTTTGGATCCTAAGCTTATTTGGGTGACCGCAAACTATAAGGAGACCGAATTGAAGGGCGTCAAACCAGGTCAACCGGTGAGTGTTGAAGTGGATACTTATCCGGGAATAAAATTCGAGGGTAAAGTTGATTCGATCATGTCGGGCACTGGCGCGGCATTTTCGCTTTTTCCCCCTGAGAACGCCACGGGGAATTATGTAAAAATAGTTCAACGTATACCTGTAAAAATAGTATTTGAAACCAAAGAGCCCAACCCCTTCCCTGCTCTTAGAATCGGAATGAGTGTGATCCCTACGATTTACACAGATTGACCACCTCTATATGTCACCACCGCATCCACACAAGGCACTGATAACATTAGCGGTAATGATCCCGACTCTTATCGAGATCCTTGACACCAGTGTTGCAAACGTTTCATTAAAGCACATTCAGGGGAGCCTGGCGGCAGGACAGGAAGAAGTAACCTGGGTATTAACCTCGTATTTGGTCGCCAATGCGATAGTAATCCCCATGAGTGGCTGGCTCGCGCGTTTAATGGGGCGAAAACGGTATTTACTTCTTTCGCTGGTGGTGTTCACAATCAGTTCCGCTCTCTGTGGCGCGGCCACGAGTCTCAATGAGATAATTTTATTTAGAATTGTTCAAGGCATGGGCGGTGGGGCATTGCAACCTATGTCTCAAGCCATACTTCTCGAAACATATCCGCCTAATCAACGAGGCCTGGCAATGGGCATCTTCGGAATGGGGATAGTTGTTGGTCCGATCTTGGGGCCTCTCGTTGGCGGTTATTTGACCGATAATTATTCCTGGCGCTGGATTTTTTATATCAATGTGCCGTTCTGCGCCATGGCTCTTTATATGATAACCAGTTTTGTGTTCGACCCGCCGTTTCAGGAGCGGCGAGAAAAGGGAGAGAAAGTCGATTACATTGGACTAATGTTGCTGGCAATCGGTCTGGGAAGTCTTCAGATCGTCCTGGATAAGGGTGAACTCAAGGACTGGTTCAGCTCTAATCAGATTGTCATTTTGACCGCTGTAGCCATCGTCGCTTTGACGGCTCTGGTTATTTGGGAACTTTACTGCGAGCGCCCAATAGTTGATTTGAGGATTTTCAATGACCGGAGTTTTGCCACTGCTAATATAGTAATGTTTCTGGCTTTTTTCGCTTTTTTCGGATCCATTGTATTACTGCCGTTGTTTTTACAGACCCTTATGGGATATACAGCCTATCTCGCTGGGTGGGTGCTGGGGCCAGGCGGCGCTATCGCGTTTGTTATGCTCCCGTTCGTTGGAAAGATGACCGAACGGATAGACGCTAGAATTCTACTTGCTGTAGGCCTGTTGATAAATGCTTATAGCCTCCATTACATGTCAGGATTTAATCTTCAGATCAATATCGAAACAGCGACTTATTCGAGAGTAATTCAAGGGATAGGTATGCCTTTCATTTTCGTCCCGACCTCGTTTCTAGCCATGGCCTACGTGCCAAAGGAGAAGCTAAACAACGCCTCGGCTATTTTCAATCTTCTCAGAAACCTGGGCAGTTCCTTTGGAGTGGCTTTCGTATCAACGCTCCTGGATCGCCGGGCCCAGTTTCATCAGGCGAGGTTGACCGAGAATTTCTATCCGTCAAGTCCTGGGTATTCTTATCGGCTAGATCAATTGCAGTCCCTATTACAGGAAAAACTTGGGTCATTTAGTGACCTCAATTCTTTGGCTCAGGGATATCTTTACAAAGTCCTTGACCAGCAAACTTTGCTGATGGCGTATTGTGATGTATTTTACGCGCTGGCGGTAATTTTTGTTTTACTGGTCACCATTGTTTGGGTGATTCGAAAACCGCCGGTGGGACGAAAATTCGAAATGCCGATGGAATGAAAGGACATCTATAGAAGCTAATCTAACACACTGATGGTTTTCCAGTGCCCCGATCTGAATCTAAGCCAAAATACCGTTCCGATGACTATTACGTATACCAACATCCAGATCCAGGCGGTAAATAGACCCATCCCTAGATACTTAGTCATTATATAGACGGGCGGGACAAAGAATATCCATGCGATGGTTATTTGCGCCCACATTGTAAATTTGGTGTCTCCAGCGCCCTTCAGCGCTCCGTTGAATATTATAAAGACTGTATCAAATAGCGTATATGCTCCTATTATACGAACAATAATGACGCCTTTCTTCATCAATACCTCGAAGTTATTAGTTGTATCTTGATGTGGCTGGAAAAGACGTAATAGTAAATCCGGAGCTACCCAGAAGAAAATAGCTACCAGCGCAGTATATGACAAGGCGAGACTAAGTGCGCATAACACGCGCTTCTGAGCTATATCGGGTCGTTTTCTACCAATATATTCACCAACAATAGCGCTTGTGGCTATTGACATCCCCACCATGGGGAGAAAAGAAAGGGTTTCAACGCTGAGCGCGATGTTTGTGGCCGCAAGGTCTATTTCACCGAGTTTTCCAACGATGAGCACAAAAGCGGTAAATGATCCTACATCGAGAATAAATTGGGCGCCCGCAGGTAACCCAAACTTTAAAAGCGCCTTAAAAATTCTACTGTCTAAATAAGCCTCCCTTCTCGTGCGGTACGTGGCCTGATATCTCGGGCTCAGGAAAATGTAGACCCAATAAATCGTGGGCACGAAGTTCGTCACAGCGGTAGCGATACCCGCTCCTTTGATACCTAGCTCAGGAAATCCGAAATTTCCAAAGATGAGAAGGTAATCGAGCGCAATGTTCCCGAGGTTTCCAATCAGGTTTCCGATCAAAATATATGAGGTTTGACCTCTACCAGAAAAAAAGGAGGACAACGCAGCGTTAAGGGGAAGCGAAACTCCGCTATACATGAGGATCGTAAAATACTGTTTCTCCAATTCTACGATACAGGGTTCATGGCCTGTATTTCCCAATGTCCACTGGCCTAAAGGAATACAAGCCAGTATTAATGGTAGAGAAAACGCTGAGAACCATATTCCCTGCCAGACCGCTTTGGAACATCCTAATCTATCTCCTGCCCCATGACTCTGAGCTACGAGAGTGTTTGTATATTGAGCCGTTCCCTGAAAAAAACAACAGATTGTGAAGTATGTGATTCCACCCGGAGTCGCCGCCGCAACATCGTTGATACTGTGCCAAGAAAGCATTAATCGATCGACAAATAAGGCCAATGTTAAAGAAGACGTGGAAAGTATCAGGGGAATAGCGATATGGAGCACTTCGGGGTAACCCTCCAGCACATTTTTGATAAAGCTGGAGATAGGATTGTTTTTTCCTGACATAGGATCCAAATATAACCATAGCGAATAGCAAAAAGATTTCCCGAATACGGGCCTGTTCGTCCCGAAATCAGGATTTAGGGCATCCGGGGGAACAGACTCGTGGGAACAATGGAGAATGTATTGGATAGGTTAGTTAGGCGGGTATATTCACAGTTTTTTTAAGAACAGGGGAATATTTCCACGTGACAACTTTTCGAGCATCCAAAATTAATTCGTCTCCGGTTTGCGGATTGCGCCCTCTTCTGGAATTCTTATCTTTGACTGTCCATTTCCCGAATCCCGAGATCATGACATCTTCCCCATTGATGAGACAATCTTTAACGATGTCCAGAAGTTTCTCCACAATTTCTGTGGCTTCCCCCTTCATAAAACCGCAATCATCCGCTATCTTCTTTGCGATATCGGCTTTGGTAAGCGTCATATACACCCTCCCAACCAGTTAAAAAAAATGACTAATCTGAAACTAGATTAAAACAGTTTGATCAAAAAAGGCAAGATTTTTTTTCAAAAAACCATCATGATTAGAAATAGATGGAAATAACAGCGCCGCATCCGCTCCTCGAAATTAACCATGCGTAACTGGTAAAGGCTCCTCAAATCTATTTACAAGCCTTCCCGAATAGGATTGCATGACTAGGGCCTTTCTGATCAGACCCGCTGCATCCGCGGGTTTGAATATAAATCTGATTCCCGTCTTTATTCCTATCACGTTGCCGAATCGCATGTACTTCCAATACGGCCCCTTCAATCGAAGAAGTCTACAGATACCAGCTATAACCCTCGAAAAGGAAAGCATTTTCTCATCGAAACCAAGATATATCTCCGGACATAATGCGGCCGCGTGGCACATTTGGGAAACGGCTTTATCGAGATCGAGTTCCTCAGACATATACCAGACCTGATGCAACGGATTGGTCAGTCCATTTATAAACCCTTCCTTTACGGCCAGCTTCCATAACGCTGTTCGAGGATAGAGACGCACACCGATGAAAAATTGCGCAACATGAGTCACTGCCCGACCATCTTTTTTAAGATTATTGAGTACAAAATCCAGGGATGTCTGAAGTGTTTCGTTCGTCTCTCCCGGCCCTCCTATCATAAAAAACCACCAGACGGCGAATGCGGTTTTGTTTAGGGCGCAGGCCGCCTCAAAAACATCTTCGCTTGTGAATCCCTTCCTGTAATTGGCCAACATGGTGTCCGAAGCGGATTCGGGAGTGATCATTAGGGACCTGAACCCGGCCCTCCACATTAAATCCAGGTATCGGTTATCCAGCCCTTTTGGATGCACTCCCATGGCTGTGAATCGAGCCTTCCATGGTCGTCTTATTATTTCTTCCAGAATTGAAACCGAATGATCAAGCGGATCATTGAATACCGAGTCGACAAATTCAAATGTATCAGGGCCATATTTTTCGAGGGCGTCCTCGATTTCGTCCACCACGTCTATTGGGTCTCTTAAACGCAAACGAACGCCTTCAAGTGATTGGTTGTAGGTGCAATACACACACTGTCGCCTGCAGCCTCTTTTCGTTTGAATATTGTAAGCGGCCCCGATCCTCCGATAAGATATAGTGTCAACCCATCTCCCTATATCCGGGGCGCGGCTACCAAATCCATTCATCACAGGAGGGGTCAAATCAAAGACCCCGTTAACTAAGCGACCAACCCCGGGTATATGGGACACTTCCTTACCGTTCTCGATGCATTCCAACAAAGTAGTGAAAGGCCCTTCTCCATCAGAAACTACAACGTAGTCAGCCTTCAATAACTTGAGCACAGCCTCGGGCGCTAAACTGACGGCGGAACCACCTACGACTATCGGACAGTCAGTTAAGCGTCTAATTTTTTCAATCAGCTCAAGCGTGTCAGGAATATAAGAAATCGGATGCAGCATGTTTACATTGTCGATGTTCCTGACGGACACCCCGATTATCTCAGGTTCAAAGGACCGAATAGCCTGCTCAACCTCGGTGAACACCATTTTTCCCGAAAAGCACAGGTCTAACGCGTTGACGGTATGACCGGCGGCTTCTACGGCGGAAGCCACATAGCATAAGCCGATCGGGGCAGCGGCGAGCATATCTCCTTTTCTATTGCTGTTAATTAACAATACTCTCATTGAGGCAGACCAGTTATCCTGTGTTGGAGCGATTTGTAGACATGGAGCCAATCCCGACATTCGGAACTCTCGACCACACTTAGAGAGACAAATCCGGCGCCTTCAAGCCGGGTGACAGTCTGAACCGGAAGAGGATCCTGGATGCCCAATCTTGATCCAACTGCTGGAGAAAAGGAAAAGTATGACTGGAAATATTCGTCACACGACTTTGCGGATACCAAAAAAAGATCCAAAGGATCGCAAAGGTTAAAACCTATGCCTAATGCCTTTATTAATGATTCTTTCGCAGACCATAGAAAACCGGCCGCCCCTGATAGGGAAAAGTTGTTAAACGCAGAGAGTATCTCGAGTTCACCGGGCCGAAAAGCTCTCTGAAGAGGATAGGGGGGTAAGAACTCCAGAGGGAAAGCCACATCTATCCCGCAAGTCAAATTTGCATTGGCTATCGCTCCCCACACTTCACCAAGACCGTATGAGAAAGAGATCGAAAAATCTCCCCAACCCAGCACTTCAAGTGTAGGCTTGCCCAAATAATCTGATCGAATGTTCAATACGAGGTTGTTGGAGATCAAAAAATCATTCTCAAGGCGGCTTTTGACTCCCATTGCTGTAACCATGCAGCGGGCTAGTTTGAGCTTGATTTTACGCCGATCTTCCGAACTTAGATTGCGGGAACCATATGAAATACGGCTGTAGAATACTTCGGAGCCTAGCGCCCCAAATTTCTTGGAGCGAATCGTTTCACACTTTCCTTGAATAATCATTACACTAACCGCGTGAACCGAAAATCCATCTCATCATGATCCCCTTTGCATGCATGACGACCAAACCATTTTCGTCAAGACCTAAAGCGTCCCACGTCACTCCCTTTTCATCACCGGCACGTTTCCTAGCTTGAACTAAAAGTTTCTCACCGTGCCCAATCTTGCGAAAACAGTTCAACTCATTGATCCCAAACGGGATAAGTATCTTCTTTTCTTTGTCGTCCCGCATAGCCAGATAAAAGTTTACC
>JACWAG010000178.1 GCA_014874425.1 Syntrophaceae bacterium
ACATAGACTCTTGCTGAGAGAAGATAACGCCGATGAGCGTTTAGTAAAAAGGGGCGCATCAACAGGTTTGGTGAACACCGAGACATTGGGGATTGTTGAGCTGAGGAAGAAAAACCTGACAGATTCTTTACGACAACTAAATGAAGTTAGGATCAAACCATCAGTGGAACTCAACGAGATGGTCCTTTCCCGTGGTGGATCGGAGATACGTGAAACAATGTCGGCCGCCAAGTTTCTTAAAAGACCGGAAATCAAATTTTCTGATCTGGCAAAATTGGGCATTTGGGGCGATGATTCCCTAGACCAAAAGCTTCAGTCCCAAATTGAAATAGAACTAAAATATGAAGGGTACATAAGCAGGCAAAAACGCGAAGCTCAACAGTTGGCCAAACTGGAGAAAGTAGTGATCCCGGAAACATTTGATTATGGATCGGTCCCCGGATTGTCCCGTGAATTGAAAGAACGGCTGAGTCTGGTACGCCCTAATTCAATAGGGCAGGTGTCACGCGTCTCTGGTGTGACACCTGCCGCTCTGACCGCTATCATGGTGATATTGCGCAGCAATGGAGGTAAAAAACTACCAATTCAGAATGCAACTACGTGACGAGAGAATGATCCTGGCGGGCTTGTCACTATTGACGAAGACGGCAGAGGTCCTCTGCATAGTTAATTGATCATTCTTTCTTGTCAAGTTGGTCCAGGTCAACTCTAAGTTTTCCTACAAATCCTCCATCCAACACATAAATCGCGGACTGATTATCTATTTTAGGTTCAACCGTTGCGTACACGGTTTCCGGGGTCGACGCCATATCCACCGATCGGGACTGCTGTTCCGTTTCATTTGCGCCTGCAACTCCATGTAGCTTAGAATTATTCGTGTCCTCAGCCGAGGCAGGTTTTTGTAGAGGAGGCCAGCCCATTGTTATCTTTATAGGTTTTTCTGACGCCTTCTGATAAATTGACATTACAAGTTGCGGCATGTTCAATCGGTATGGCGCCAGATCATCCGGGACTGGAGTGATCATGGATTTGTAAGTAAGGTCCTTTAATGACCAGATTATTTCACTAATACGCCAATCATCAAGTTTGTCTCGATGTTCAGGTTGTTCCATTTTCCACTTGTTGTCACTGGTTTTGGCGAACTCCCATTCTTTTCCCAAGAAATCAATTAGTATCTTTTCAACAATCAGCGGCTCGATCAATACCACGGACCTGTCGGTCAAAGATTCAGGGTCGAGTTTTGCCCCTGTGAAGAAGTTGTCGTCCACGACATAAACAGGAGCCTGGCCTGATACCGAGAGATATCTGAAATTCCTTGATGCCCCATTTTCCGCTTTCTTGTCTTTGGCGCCGCCAAATGTAAAGGTTGTCGTTCCGACCTTAGTTTCTAATACAATTTTATTTTTCGATTTTTCAAATTTATAGGGATCATTCTCAACCAAAGGCGAATCAACGATCTCCTTTGCATGAAGATCGGAAATCCCCCTAAGTAACGCTCCGATCTTGGCAGGCTTGGCAGGAGCGTTAATCGGCTTTACTATACGCCATTTCCCATTGATCTTTTCCAACTCAACTTCCCGCCCATCGCGAATGATCTTTACCTTTTGGATATCGTCAGGCGTCAATTTGCAAACCGACTTGTCTCGCAAATCGAAAACTTTTTTGGCCAGGCTGATTCTGAGAGTGTCTGGGACCAGGAGAAGTCGTGGGTCGCCATTGACTTTGAGATAATACGAGGATCGAGATGGGTTAGAAGCGCCGAACGCGATCGTTACTGTTTTCTTAGGGGCCGTCAAGGACAATTCAAGATCAGGTTTGTCCAGACCATAATCTTTCCAGTTTACGTCCCTTTCCAGAATACCTTTTTCTGGCTGCGCCAGAGTAGCGGCAGTCAGGAGGTTCCTGACCGCACGAAGATCCGCCGCCGAGTCTATCGGACTTACAATATTCCAGGTATCGGGAGCAGACTTTTTAATGTCTATCGAATGTCCATCGGGACTGGAAATTTTAATCTCGTCAATTTGATCTTTGTCGAGCTGAACAATTCTGGCCGCTTTTTCCTTGCGTTCCGACTCAGCCTGTTTATGTTTAATCTCCACAAAGTATATGTAGGCCAGCAGGGCAACCAGGACACCTAAATATATTAATAACTTGTAACCTTTCATGCCTCGAATCCAATCCTCCTGGTTTTTATTTTAGACATTGTGGGCCATCGTTACGCTCGTGCCGGCCTTTTTCTAAATACAAACACGGCTATGCCAGCGACAATCCAAATGAGAGGCACGACAACAACCGGAACTAAAAAAGACAATAGGGACTGGTTGGCGGTCAAAACAATCGGTTGGGACTTCTCGGATTTGGGTCTTATGGCAATCAGGTTTTCATCCTCAGCGAGCCACGAAACTGTGTTTAGAAACAGATCAGCGTTTCCCTGAAGTTTGAAGAAGCGATTGGCGGCAAAAAGAGAGCTTCCAGTTACGACTACCCGACCCTTTCTTAAGGGTTTGTCATTGCTGTTTGAATCATGCTCCTTTTTGTTTAGTTTATCATCCTTGGCTGTGTCTGATTTGGCTGGTGTAGCGTGTTCTTGTTTTTCCGTCGGGGTCATGGTGGAAACTGACATAACCGGAATAGGACCCTTTTGCCCGGTTTTCTCGTCAAAATCAGCGACGCCGGACTTTAATTGTTGTTCGTTAATAGTCCAGGATACTGGGCTCGTTTTGGCCAGTTCTATAGCCTGAATTCCGGGGGGATTGGGAGAGATAGTCTTTACAGACCTTGTTTGTGGGAAGAACGAGGCCACAGTGAAATTCCTGGTTATAGGGAACTGAGCGTAAGTGGTTATCACGGGCATTAGATAGTCTCCGCCCAATGCCTGGCTCATTCTATCCACAACGATGTCGTCAGTCATTTCAAAACCATAATTCTTCAGAAACGCTGACAACTTAGGGGTCTGGAACGGGTTGAGCATTACGAGCAGGCTACCGCCCCGATTGATAAAATCCTGGATAGCCTTTAACTCGTTTTCCATTGGGTCTGCCTTAGGCCCTGCAATTATAAGCATGGTGGCGTCTTTTGGAACTCCTGGAGTTTCCAGCAAAACAAGATCGGCTGTTTTGTAATTTTGTTTTTCAATGTGGTCTTTGGCTACACTGAAACCTTGAACACCAGTATCGGCCGGATCAAGTTCTCCGTGGCCTTTTAGAAAATAAACCTTCTTGATGTCTGACCGAAGTAATCGCGCCAACGCGTTTGTAACCGATTCTTCGTCGATGGAATTTAAGGTTTCAACCTTGTCTCCTGCCTTTAGAATAAGCGTGGGATAGCTGTCTATCTTGTATTGAAGCGCTATGGCTCGATCTCTATCCGGATCGTAAAAAGTGTACGTGAAATTTTTCGACGCATCGCGGTAACGATCCAGCAGATCCTTAGTTTCTTCTCGGCCCCGCTGGTCTTTGGATTCATAAAAAGCTAGAGCAGAAACAGGGATGTGCTTCCCACTAAAAGTCTCAATCACCTGTTTGCTTTGAGGGGCAAGCGTGTGTTTGCCGGTTTTCGTGACATCCCATCTTAGCGGATTCTGAATAGCGATATATTGAAGAGCTATTATAATAGCAAAGAAGATTAGAGTCCCTAAAGCCAATCCTCCGCCTTTCATGGCGCGTGATCGCAAGAAATCACTCATTGATCATCCCCTCCACCGCTGAGTTTCAATTGATCTGAAGCTTAAAAACAGGAAGAAAGCGGTGAAAAACACGAAGTAAGTTACATCGGAGAGTGTGATTACACCTTTAAGAAATGAATCGAGCCTCTCAATTATGGAAGTTTGACGAATTATCGCTCCCAGTGTCTGTCCTGTGAATGATGACGTCCAACTTATTATCCAGAACATAAGGGCTGCTCCAAATGAGATGGCAGCGGCCACAATCTGGTTTTCCGTCACCGATGATATAAAAACTCCCAAGGCTATAAAAGATGATCCCATAAGGATCAATCCGAGATAACTGCTTAGAAATACGCCGATGTCGAAAGCCCCCAGTGTTAGCA
>JACWAG010000179.1 GCA_014874425.1 Syntrophaceae bacterium
ATTACCGGCTGAGTGCCCGAGGCGATGACGAACTTTTCGGCTGAACGAATTTGCCCATTAATTTTTACGATGTGTTGGTCGACAAACGACGCAACGCCGAAAATTACATTTATCCCTATCTTTTCAAACGTTTCCGGAAGGTCTTTTTCATAGGCTTTTTGAACGATAGACCGAACATGGGCCATGACCTTGCGGCCATTTACACGAGGGGCCGGACCTGACCACAGACCCAGATGGTCAGCATGGACAATGTCACGGTTTAAATGGCTAAGTCTTATGAGCGCTTTGCTCGGAACACATGTAAAATTAGTGCAATTGCCGCCGACTTTACGTTTCTCAATTACGGCAACCTTTTTCCCAATGCCATTAGCTGTCACGGCCGAAACGAACCCAGCGATTCCCGCGCCTATGACAATAAGATCATAATCATAAACCCTTGCCATATTTGATTACCCCGAAGCGCAATTTGAAACCATCCATTGGCAGAATAGATTTATTTCAAGTTCAAAGGTTGAAACGCGCCACCAGTCGTCGAGCCTTCTTATCTATTTTCCTTCCGATCATGTTAGCCAACACAACCGGTATGCTGGACAAAAGAGCTGGAACATTTTTAAGTGTGAATAATTCCACTGAAAACAGTTTTCTTACTAGAGAGATTAGTTGCTTGGGCGTGTAGAATTTCCTCGTTATTTCCCGGCTCACTCGTTTAAGTCCCGGACGCCCGAATCCCTCCAAATATACAATCTTATCATCTCCCACATAATATCCTGGGGTGGCTTCTACCAACTCTCTTAGAGGTGAATATCTATCCACGCGGAGTTTCTGATAAGTTATCGAGTCAAGACCAAGTTCTTTGGCAAAACCTGGGATGAGAAGCATTTCCTGTTCCGACTCTGTGACATTCCCATAGATAAAATAACCATGGTAATAAAATGGGTGTTTTCTGAACTCTTCAAAGGCCATACGTAGTTTACTGGTATCAAAGCCCTTATTGAGCTGTTCCAGTATTCGGTCACTCGGAGACTCAATCCCCAGTAGAAAAACTTTTATGCCTGCCTTGGCGGCAGATTCCAGCACATCGGGCCGTTCAAATATTTCGATACGAGCTTGAACCAAAAATCTCTTTTTGTTGCCCTTTGCAATAAGTCTATCGCAAATTTCTTTTGCCCGATTAGGGTTCACAAAAAAATTCTCGTCCGCTATCAGAATAATTCCTGCCTTGATTTGGTCGAGTTCGTCCATCACAGCGTCTATGGGACGCACTGAGTAGCGACGTTTCTGGGTCCATGGATTGACATTGAATGTGCAGAATTTGCAATTATAAGGACAGCCCCTGGATGTCAGGATCATGTCAAAAGATTCGACCGGAAGCGAATAGCCACCCAAATTCATGTTGTATTCCTGACTTCTGAGGCCACGATCAGGGCATACATAATTTTCTATCTCACCTAATGGTCTGTTGGGATTATGAACAACTTGTGAATCCTTTCTATACGATATACCAAGAATGTCACATAACGGTGTTCCCTGAGCGATTTCGGCGATAGTCTCTTCACCCTCACCCCGCACAAGGACATCTACGCCTGGACATGATTGAAAAACCTCTTCAACACTTTCAGTAGCCTGTTGCCCACCAACTACTGTTGTGACATGCGAAGGAAAATTATTTATGAGATCACAAACCTCACGGAAATTATATTCCCAGTTAATACTGAAGCATAACAGGTCGACCTTCTCTTCTGTGAAACTTTTCAGTTTTTTGAGGTCTCTATATGGCCCGGGAAGTCGGAGATCAACAAAGGTTAACTCTTCCACATATGGTTTCAAGGCGGCTATTATGTATTCTAGGCCAATAGGTGGGAAAATCGCTAACCCAAGTGATCCTGCGTGGCTGTCCCGATAATACGGGTGAATACACAGCGCATGTTTATAAATGCTGCTCAATAATTTATTCCCTTCATATCAATTAGGTCTTGATCAAGCGATGTTCATTTTTAAGATCAAAGCCGAACAGGACTCCCGTTTATAAGTTAAATCTAATCTGATTGATACATTGAAAAAAGGCTAGTCGCTCTAAATAGGACCAATCTCTTAAATGTATTAGAATCAACGTCAAATTCCTATTATCAGGATTCAGCGACATTTTCACTCATCATATTATACACTTTCTGCTGGATTTTTGTTGAAATGTTGCCGGACGGGCCGTGAATTTTTGGACGCGTTTTTAGAGACTGTTGTCTAGCTTTTGTTACGGTATGGTAGGTTAAATATACATTATAGTACTTTTGTGTAGTTTCTTCCTTTTTCCCTTCGCATAGCCTGCATTGCCAATATTCGTTAAAAACTAATCTATTTAGCCAAATATCGACTATGTAATTGTATGGCGCCAAACATGCAAACTACATTGTTTCAGAGGTTCTAGTCAGTGGAAGGCCTCAACAATCAGCTAAACGTCGAGCGGGGCTCGATAAAAATAGCGCCGGGGTCAAGCTTTCTTGTGGGTGTTATTGGCAGAGACGGTACCGTGTAGTCTGTCTTGGATGCGTCGAGAAAGCAAAAATCGCACGGTGGCGCATGTCTTAAATTTTCAAATCTAGCGAGGAAAAGAAACATGAAAAAAACAACCTTTTACAGGCTGAACTTTTGGGTATCTGTCTTAGCTTTGTCTCTTTCGACATTGATTTTCTTGAACCCAACAAAAACATGGGCCGAGGGAGAAGTCAAAGTCGGAATTTTACATAGCCTTACCGGAACAATGGCAATTTCAGAGACATCCCTAAAAGATGTGGTCTTAATGGCCATCGATGAAATAAACGCTAAAGGAGGCGTTCTTGGCAAAAAAGTCGTGCCTGTTGTCGTTGATCCAGCGTCAAACTGGGACCTTTTCGCGGAAAAGGCAAAAGAACTACTCCTGAAAGACAAGGTGGCCGTAGTCTTCGGTTGTTGGACCTCTGTTAGCCGCAAATCCGTACTACCTGTTTTCGAAGCCAATAAAGGGTTACTTTTCTATCCTGTCCAGTACGAGGGAGAAGAGCAGAGCCCTAATATATTTTATACCGGGGCCACACCAAACCAACAGCTTATTCCGATTGCGGAATATCTCATGAGCGCTGAAGGCGGTTCAAAAAAGAAGTTTTATCTCTTGGGCACGGATTACGTATTTCCCCGCACCGCCAACAAGATACTTAAAGCCTTTTTACTGGCCAAGGGCGTTCCTGAACAAAACATCGTAGAGGAATATACTCCATTCGGACATGCTGACTATCAGACAATTGTTGGAAAGATTAAGAAATTTTCCGAGGCTGGAGACGCTTGTGTGCTTTCAACCATTAACGGTGATTCAAATGTGCCATTCTACAAGGAATTCGCAAATCAAAAGCTTACTGCAGACAAATGCCCCATTATGGCCTTTTCCGTGGCGGAAGACGAACTCCGTTCCATGGAGGCCGAATTTCTCTCAGGCCATCTTGCAGCGTGGAACTATTTCCAGAGTATAAACACACCCGAGAACAAAAAATTCGTCAAAGACTTTAAGGATTTTTGCAAAAAAAACAATCTTCCCGGTGGAGACAAAAGAGTCACCGACGACCCTATTGAAGCCGCCTATTTTGGTGTCTACGTTTGGAAAAAGGCCGCAGAGAAATGCAAATCCTTTGACCCTGCCAAAGTCACTGAAGCCGTCCTGGGAATGAAATTCGACGCTCCTGGCGGTCCTAAACAGATGGATGAAAAGAATCACCACACATACAAGCCCGTTCTCATCGGAGAAATACGCCCTGATGGCCAATTCGACATCATCTGGCAAACAAAAGGACTTGTTAAACCCGAAGCGTTTAGTAGCTATTTGAAAAAATAGGCTTCGGCTCAAAGTGAACAGAATTTCAGGATGGAGCGTAATGAAACGCCCCGTATTTAACCGAACAGTTTGGGATGGATAGGTCGTCATGTTTCTCGTGAGTAAAAACTCTACGGTCTTTTCACTCTTAATTCTTTTGTGTTTATTAAGCAGTATGACTTCGTACGCAATGACGGAATCCCTACAGCAAACGCTAATAAATCTTGGGGACCCCGATAAAAACATTCGTCAACAGTCTTACGGGACTTTGATGAAAGAGGGTGACGCGACCATCATACCTGTTCTGGAAGCGTTTATCTCCGGGCTTTTAGAGAACCGATCTGGCCTGCTTGTAATTTATGGGCCAAGAGTTCAAGTCGAAAAAGGCAGGAGAGAATATCCCTTATTGGACGCATTTACAGGCAAACCTGTCCTGGATCCCACTGGTAGGCCTATTTACACCGAAAACCTTTCGTCTTCCATGATACGTGCGAACCGGACTGAACGTGTAACCGTTTTGGATTTAATAAAGATACTATCGCTTTCTCATTTTGACACGGAAAAAAGAATCGCCGCCATAGTGGCTGCCGGTGACAGATCAGACGCCACATTGGCGCCAATCTTACAAAAACAGTTGCAGGCCAACCTTGAAAAGAGGATTTCAGACGCTCTTGCCGAATCTCTTGCTGCAATACGGATCACTCATGGTTCTAAATCCGAAAAACTTCAGGCCGCGCGATTTTTAGGTGAAACCGGCAGCGCTAGGGGGGCTTTACCGCTTCGCCACGCTTTGGCAAATAAAACTGATAATGATGCGGAGATAATGATAGCTGTCCAAGACGCTCTGACTAAAATAGATCGTTATCAAAAGTTAATAGGATTTATTCAGGACCTATTTTCCGGATTATCTTTGGGTTCCATACTGGTTCTTATGGCCCTTGGACTGGCCGTGATCTTCGGACTAATGGGGGTCATAAATATGGCGCACGGCGAATTCATGATGCTGGGGGCCTTTACCGCCTATGTGGTTTCCGAGATTTTCAAAAGGTACCTTCCACCTGGAATATTTAACTATTATTTTTTGTGCGCCGTTCCAGCCGCATTCCTAATAAGCGCCTTAGCAGGGTTATTCTGCGAATGGGCGCTTATTAGGCACCTGTACGGTCGCCCGCTAGAAACCCTGTTGGCGACATGGGGTTTAAGCCTGGTTTTAATACAGTCTGTACGGGTTCTTTTTGGAGACACTCTCTCACTAACTCCTCCAGAATGGTTTGTTGGTAGTTGGGAAGTTTCTACAGACCTGGTGTTTCCTATTAACCGCCTGTTTATCATTATTTTTTGCGCTCTATGTACTCTCCTTTTTTATATGATTGTTCAAAAGACTAAACTAGGCTTGCTCTTACGTTCCACTGTGCAAGATCGCGAAACATCGTCAAGTTTAGGGGTCCCGACACGGAGAGTGGATGGATTGACATTTGCGCTCGGGACGGGCCTGGCAGGATTAGCAGGGTGCGTCATTCCGCTTTATGACAAGATTAACCCTAGCATGGGACAGGGCTACGTTGTTGACAGCTTTATGGTAGTCGTCCTGGGAGGACTTGGAAAATTGGCGGGTGTCATCATCGGCGGAGTAGGCCTTGGTTTCCTCACCAAATTTATCGAGCCTTTTCTCCAGGCAGTTTACGGAAAAGCCCTGGTTTTAGGTATGATAATTGTTTTTCTTCAATGGCGGCCGGCTGGCCTATTCCCCTCCAAAGGTCGTCTGGTGGATGAATAGGTCTAAAAAATGAAGAACCAGGAACCTATGACATTTGACGAAAACGAGTTGTTGAGAGTGTTTAGGAAAAAAACCACTCTCGGTGTATTGGTCTTTTTCTTTGTCGTCATACCCTTTCTCGGCTGGTTTGGCTTGATAGACGTGACAAACATCAACAAACTAGGACGATATCTATGTTTTGCTATCGTAGCGCTAGGAATCGATTTGTTATGGGGATATACGGGCTTGCTCAGTCTTTGTCAGGCTTTGTTTTTCTGTCTTGGCGGCTATGCGATGGCGATGCATTTAAGTTTACCGGAGGGTGGGGGTAACGTTCGCCCAGAATACCACAACATTCCGCAGTTCTTTTTCTTCAACAATGTAGATACCTTGCCAGGCTGGTGGACTCATTTTTCCTCTCTATCCTTTGCTTTGGTGATGGCAATTCTGATTCCGACAATTGTTGCCTCCCTTTTTGGATTCACTGTGTTCAGAAGTCGAGTCAAAGGTGTCTATTTCTCTATCATAACCCAAGCTGTCGCATGGGGCGCATTTCTATTATTTTGTAGAAATGAAATGCTCCTAGGTGGCACAAATGGATTGACCAATTTCGATCCCGCATTCCATAGAGACTTCGGCTGGGTCCTGTTTTTCTATCTAATTACTGTTTCTACGCTTGTCCTGCTATTCCTTGGGGCGAAATACATCTCTGGTAGTCGACTGGGGCGTTTGCTAGTAGCGGTAAGAGACAAGGAGATGTTGCTCAATTTCATGGCCTATCGTCCACAGTCTATTAAGTTGTTCGCTTTCACCACGGCGGCGATTTTTGCCGGAACTGGAGGCGTTCTTTACGTGCCTCAAAATGGTATTATTACTCCAAATATTATGCGAGTTGAAGATTCAATCTGGATGATCATATGGGTCGCATTAGGCGGACGCGGTCGTCTATGGGGGGCAATGGCCGGCGCCCTCTTAGTAAACTACGCTTATTCAATAACAACGTCCGACATGCCAAAGACATGGCCGTTTCTTGAGGGGGGCATGTTCATGGCTGTCGTGCTGTTCTTCCCTAGCGGTCTAGTTGGGCTCTGGGACAGATTTGAACAAAATGTAGCTTCAGGGACCCGTGTATCGGGCATTTTGTTGGCTATGGCGGTCGGATTCACGGCCCTTCTGGTTGACAAGTCTAACTGGGGGCTCTACGTGCCATACCATCTGACGGCGTTGATCGCATGTGTAACGATGTCATTCCTCGTAATTCGAAGCTTGAACCCTTCAGGGATTGTGCTGGCGACAATAACTTTTTTCTTCGGTGTAGAAGCTCTAGGCCTCATGCCGGAGACCATGCGAATCACATGGATTGGTGTGCCTCTGAAGTACTACATATTGTTCATTATACTTGTCGGGGCAGGAGTCTTAAGTCATATAGGCGTTTTCCGGCAAGCCCTGAGGAAATATTATGAGCCAGCCACTGAACATTAGCAGCATCGTTCCCATAGATAAGATCAGCTCCTATCAGGTATATTTGAAGGACGCCGTAGTAGTTTTTGACGGTTTCAAGGCGCTGGATATTGAAGAGTTCGGAGTATATTACAACGAACTGCGTGTCATCATCGGACCAAACGGCGCAGGGAAAACAACCTTATGCGACGTCATCAGCGGAAAAACATCTCTTACGTCGGGAAGGGTTTACGTCGGAGGTCTTGATATCATCCAGGCCGGTGATGTGGAAATTGCCGGCATGGGTGTAGGAAGGAAGTTTCAAACCCCCACGGTTTTCGACAGCCTTACCGTCTGGGAAAACATGGACCTCGCTCTGCCACGAGCAAAGTCTGTATTTCCAAATCTCTGGCTAAAAGAAACAAATGAGGAAAAAAAACGTATAACAGCCATTCTGGAAAGAGTAAGGCTTGCCGATGAAATAGGCGTTCAAGCGCAGTATTTGAGTCACGGGCAACGACAATGGCTTGCCCTCAGTATGTTGATACTTGCTGAACCCAAACTGTTGCTGGTGGATGAACCTGCCGCTGGCCTTACCGATAAAGAAACGGAAATAACCGCTGAACTGCTTCTTGAGTTGAAGGGACAACACACCATCATAGTCATAGAACATGACATGGAATTTGTCCGGAGATTAAATTCCTACGTTACTGTAATGAATGAAGGAAAGCTCCTGGCGGAAGGAAGGCTTGACGAATTGAGACAAAACGACGAAGTCGTCAAAGCGTACCTTGGAAGATCCTAGTAATGCTAAGAATTGAAAATCTCTCATTTGCATACGGCGCCATTAGGACCCTACATCAGGTAAACATGGTGATGGAACCCAAACAGATCACCTGTGTCATGGGGCGAAACGGTGTAGGAAAAACAACGCTTATGAAAAACATAATGGGCACGCTTCAGGCAAATTCGGGTAAAGTATGGCTTGCTGGTCGGGATGTAAGTCATTTCCCCGCCAATAGAAGGGCAAAGGCAGGGATAGCTTTGGTTCCACAAGGTCGTCATATTTTCCCAAAGCTGACTGTTGAGGAAAATCTCCGTGTTGGCTTGGAAGCGCGGGAAGATCGGAAGAGGAACATTCCTGATGAAGTTTATGATATTTTCCCTGTACTAAAGACAATGTCCAGGCGTTACGGTGGTGACCTCTCTGGAGGGCAACAACAACAGCTTGCCATAGCTAGAGCTTTGGTCGGTGAACCAAAAGTTATCTTATTGGACGAACCTACCGAAGGGATTCAACCGAATATTATTGAGAAAATCGGTGAGGTTCTCAGAACTCTAGTTTCAGAAAAAGATGTGGCCGTAGTTATTGTCGAGCAGTTCCTTGATTTCGTTAAGGAATTCGGAGACAGTTTCTACATCATGAATCGCGGTACAGTTGTAGCCGATGGAATCACCAAAGAACTGACTGAAAACCTTATTACAAAACATCTTCAAGTATAGACGAATACCAAGTTCTCTACTGAGGAAACACTTTAGTGATACTTTAAAATCGCCATTTCATAAACATAGAGCTATCTCTCTCTATTTCGAGACTTTCGTCGGAACGCCTCACCTAGTTCCTCCATAGAGTTTTCTAAGCATTGGCTTTTCTATTTTGCCGGTGGCATTACGTGGCACTTCAGCGAAGATGACACTTCGTGGTCTTTTGTACCTAGGCAGATTTCGACAGTAATCGTCTACTGCTTCATGAGTAAGTTCCTGTCCCTGTTTGATTTGAATGACAGCGGCGGGTATTTCACCCAAACGTTCATTAGGAAGCCCAATTACCGCGACATCCTGAACCCTCGGGTGAGCTTGAAGAAAGCTTTCGATTTCAACGGGGAATATATTTTCTCCGCCAGTGATGATTACGTCCTTTTTCCGGTCTACCAGCCATACAAATCCGTCTTCATCCTGACGCGCCATGTCTCCGGTCAGAAGCCAACCGTCCTGCAGGACCTCTTCAGTAGCTTTCGGGTTTTTGAAATATTCCTTCATAACGCCAGGACCTTTAACCGCCAATTCGCCGACTTCCCCAAGAGGCGCCTGGTTTAAGTTAGAATCAACTATCCTGATTTCCCAGTCCAGCCCAGGTATCCCGATAGCGCCGACCTTGTGCATATTTTCCAATCCCAAATGCACGCATCCTGGTCCTGTACATTCGGTCAAGCCATAGTTTGTGTCATATTGATGGTGAGGAAAAACCTTCTTCCATTCCTGAACCAGGCTTGGAGGAACGGGTTGAGCGCCGATATGCATTAGCCTCCAGCGGCTCAGGTCATATTCGTCGAGATGGATGTCCTGGTTTTCTATGGCAAAGAGAATGTCTAGCGCCCACGGAACCAGGAGCCAAACAATTGTCACCTGTTCTTCAGACATTGCTTCAAGTATCCACTTGGGTTCCACACCCTTTAAGATTACCGCTTTTGCGCCCACGACGAGATTGCCGAACCAGTGCATCTTTGCCCCCGTGTGATAGAGCGGAGGAATACAGAGAAAATTGTCACAGTGAATCTGGTGATGATGACTGTTTTCAACATAGCAGGCAAACTCGAGATTCCTGTGGGTCAACAGGACCGCTTTAGGATTGCCCGTTGTGCCGGAAGTAAAATAGAGCCCCGCGTTGTCAAATAAGTCGATCTGAATTTGAGGGCTTACAGGGGAGCCAGAGTCAAGAAAAGCCTCGTAAGATTCGGCAAAATTGGGTCGCATCTCCTCGGGGCCTACGAATACAAAACTCGTAACTGCTTTAAGATCATTCCTCACTATATCAGCGTGTTCTACAAATTCCTTGCCGAGAAAAAAGGCCTTCGCATCCGCTATCTCAACGCAGCGTTTGACCGCAAGGGGATCAAATCTGAAATTTAACGGAACAACCGATGCTCCTGTCCGGAGAATTCCAAAATAAATAGGTAGCCATTCCAAGCAGTTTTTCATTAAGTGAACTACGGCATCGCCCTTTTTGACGCCGATTTTCAAAAGTGCGTCGGCTATTCTGTTCGCCTGTTCATCAAACGTTTTCCAAGTGATTTCTTTTCGTTTTCCTCTAGCCGGCTCACGTTCTATCAGTGCAATTTCGTCGCCATACATTCTGGCGTTGCGGGCCAGCATTTCAGTGATCAACATAGTTATTCCTTTGAAATTTGTTTTTTTTTCGAATGTACAGTGTTTTAAGCACACGAGCCACTGTCTTACAATCCCCAAAATGGGTTCCAATTATGCTCCAGTAACCATAAAAAGCTTAAACGATGGTTCGCTGTCATTGCAAAAAGAAAAATAAGCTCCTAAACTTAATTAAGTTCAAACACTGGGTCAGTAATTGCCACTGTATGATTGCAGCGAATTCCTGCTGATTATAGTTTAGCTTGGAGGAGTCTGAAATGGCGGATCAAATCACAACTTTTCTGCAATCACTTTACGGGGTGTATTGTGACAACGCGCAGATGTGGCACTATACTGAACACCCTCAAGGTGGAATCTATTCTACGATGCCGACCACTTCGTTTGTTTATAATTTCTTCATTTATAACAGTATTTACCAATATGATTGGGAGGCTTCAATACGACACAGGAAACTGACTCCATGGTCAGCGGAACAGGAAACTCACGACAAAGAACGGCTAGCCGAGATGGTCAAGTCGGATTCAGAATTGGCAAAACAAAAAAGACTGGAAAAATTCATGAGAAAAGCATGTAAAAAAGACCAAACTCTTTTGCATGAGGCTTTTCAACCTTTGGCCAGGCTTACAGACCTTGGTGGACCTTGGACTTCAGTGGCCACTGATTCAAGGACAACCAGGGATGCCGCCACAAGTTTCTTCATGCATCTTTTAGAATTGTCACAGACCATGAGACTGGA